>JBBQZJ010000146.1:0-5998 GCA_038207805.1 Actinomycetales bacterium
GGCAGCACCGAACGGAACAACTCGCGGTCGGAGTCTTTGGCCTTGGGAACCTCCATTAGAGGGGCACTTCCAGCGCGGTCACGCCGCGCAGATCGATTCGAATGAGGCTTGCGGTTCGCACGAAGGTCATGAGTACCTCGCCGCAGACGTGACAACGCACGGCCCAGCCGGGGGCCGCGTCGTAGACCATGGCCTCGGCGAGCACGCTCGTGTCTCCACAGTTCGCACAACGACCGTGTGCCGCGGTCAGGTCGTCGCGAAACACTTCGGAGAGCGGACCGGCGAGGGCGTTGCCGTCAACGTGGGACATCAGTTGCCTCCGAATCGTTCGGTCTTGACCGCAACCGGATCGTGCCCGAGCTCCACCAACCAGTCTGCGACGCTCTCGACGAATCCGGTAGGGCCGCACACGAACACGGCTGGATGATCGGCAGCCGGGATCGTGGCATCAGCCAAGATCTCGCGACTGATTCGGCCGGCCGGAGTCGGCCATCCCTCGGGCGTCTGCCGGGTGTACACGAAAGTTGTGTCGAGGTTCGGCGATGAGAGCTCAGCGAGCTCCTCCGCGAAAAACACCTCGGCAGGACCGCGCACCGAGTACAGCAGACGAAAGATCGCCGATGATCCGGATGCCGCGTGCGCGCGAACCATCGCCAGCAGCGGGACCACCCCGGATCCGCCAGCAACCAACTGAACGGGCCCGGTGAACTCGGGCTTCCACACGAACCACCGGCCCAGTGGACCTCGAAACTCCAGCTGGTCACCTTCGCGCAGTTCGCCCACAAGGTAGGGGGAAACCTCGCCATCCTCGATGAGGTCGATGGCCAGTTCCACCCGATTGCCGGGTCCCGTGGAAGCCAGAGAGTACGCACGAACTGCCTGATAACCGTCATCGGCGGTGAGGCGAACATCCACGTGCTGACCGGCGGTGCTCCCCAGCCAACCGGGGACGTCAAGCACGATCGACTTGGCGGTCGGGGTCTGCAGCCGCGTGGAAATCACGGTACCCACGAGCCAATCGCGGTAGGTCACGACGACGCGCTATCCGCGGGGGCTTGCACTACCAGTACCGCTCTTCCCGCCACGGATCGCCGTAGATGTGGTAGCCGTTCTGCTCCCAGAAACCGGGATTGTCATCGCGTTGCATGGTGAGGCCGCGAACCCACTTCGCGCTCTTCCAGAAATACAGATGCGGCACGAGAAGTCGCGCCGGGCCGCCGTGGTCGGGCTCGAGCGGCTCGCCGCCGAACTCGGTAGCGATCCAGGCCTGGCCGTTCATGAGGTCCTCGAGCGGCAGGTTCGTCGTGTAGCCGCCGTACGAGTGCGCCATCACGAAGTCGAAAGTCGAGTCGACGTTCTCGAACAACTTGTCGAGCGAAACGCCGCGCCAGTCGGTGCCGAACTTCGACCAGCGGGTGACGCAATGGATGTCGGTATGAACGTCCTCGAGTCCGAGCGCGTGTAACTCGTCCCACGACCATGACAGGGTTTGCCCGGTCTCGCTCTTGATCTCGAACTTCCAGTCGGCGGTGTCGATCTGCGGAGTGGGGCCGGCGGAGAGCACCGGGAAGTCCTCGGTGACGAATTGCCCCGGCGGGAGGTCCGGGTTCGATTCGCGGGGACGGCCCGAGAATCCGCGGGAAAAGATTGCCATGGCATCAGCGTATCCACCTCGTAAGGCTTCGCACAGCCCCACCGTTGCGGCGGCAGCCTAGGCTTGTGCCATGACACTCTCGCTCGGTCTTCCCGGCATCCGCCGCGACCCGAGCGCCGCGCCCTCGACGGCCGGACGGCCATCGACCGATGCGCTGATCGACCAATTCGGCCGCGAAGCTCGCGACCTGCGGATCTCGGTGACCGAAAAGTGCTCGTTGCGGTGCACCTACTGCATGCCTGAGGCCGGGTTGCCGGTGATCCCGCGCGAGCAGCTGCTGACGCCGGGCGAGATTGCGCGGTTGGTGGGCATCGCGGTGCGGGATCTCGGCGTTCGCGACATCCGTTTCACGGGCGGTGAGCCGTTGATGCGCGCCGATCTCGAGGAAATTATCGGGGGGTCGGCACGGGTCGCCGATACAGCATCCATCAGCATGACGACCAACGGCATCGGACTTGACAAGCGCATCGACGCACTCGTTGCTGCGGGCCTCACTCGCATCAACATCTCGCTGGACACGGTCGATCGAGATCACTTCGCGAGGCTCACTCGGCGCGATCGGCTTCCCGCGGTCTTCGCGGGGATCGAGGCGGCGAAGCGTGCCGGAATAGCGCCGCTCAAGATCAATGCTGTACTCGTGCGAGACACCCTGGGCGGAGCCGCCGACCTCCTCGAGTGGTCGCTGAATAACGGGGCACGGCTGCGCTTCATTGAGCAGATGCCGCTCGACGCCGACGAGGCGTGGGTGCTCGACAACATGGTGGATGCCTCGGAGCTGCTTGACACACTGGGCGCACGATTTACCCTCAGCCAGCCGCATCGCGACGACCCGTCGGCGCCCGCCGAGGAGTGGCTCGTCGACGGTGGGCCGGCGACTGTCGGCATAATCGCTAGCGTCACCCGCAGCTTCTGCGAGGCGTGTGATCGCACCCGGGTCACTGCCGAGGGCACGGTTCGCTCCTGCCTGTTCGGCGACGACGAGACGGATCTACGGTCCCTGCTTCGAGGCGGGGCGGATGACCGGGCGATCGCCGACCGGTGGCGCGCCGCGCAGTGGCACAAGCAGAAGGGCCACGGTATCTCTCAGCCGGATTTTGTGCGCCCGCTTCGCTCGATGGGAGCAATCGGTGGGTGACGAGTCGGCGGGTGACAGTGAAGCGGCAGCCGGACGTGTTCGCGAGATCAGCGTGCGCTACTTCGCTGCAGCCGCGGACGCCGCGGGGCTCGAACACGAGTTCCTACCGGCTCTGCAGACCGTCGGGCAACTCAAGTCGGTGCTCGTGGAACGCTACGGCGACGCAATGGCTCGCGTGCTGGCATCCGGCTCATTTCTCGTTGACGGTGTCGTCAGTCGCACCGACGCCAAAACGTTGGGCGCGAAAGTCGACGTTCTCCCGCCGTTCGCGGGTGGCTAGCCCCTACTCGGCGACCGGGTCGAGAAACACCAGCGGAATCTCGCGGTCGGTCTTGCGCTGGTATCCGGCGTAGTTTCGGTGCTCGGACGTGATCACGGGCCACAACTCTGCGCGCTCGGCTGGCGTGGCCACCCGCGCGATCCGCCGCTCCTTCGCCGCGCCGGTGAAAACCACTTCGACCTCGGGATTCGCGACGAGGTTGAGGTACCAGGCCGGATGCTTATCGTCACCGCCGCGGGACGCGACGACCACGTAGCTGCCCCCCGGCTGCATCGGGGAACTCAGCATGGTCGAGCGCGGCTCGCCCGACTTGCGCCCGGTCGTCGTCAAGTCGAGCATGGCCATCCGGCTGAAATACCAGCCGATGCGCCCGCCGCTGATCTTGAGTAGCGCGCGATGAATCACGTTAAGCAGCTTCATGGATTAGACCCCCACCCACTCGGTGACTCCGTCGGCGAGATGCTGACGCTTCCAGATCGGCACACCGAGCTTGATCGCTTCGACTAGCTGGGCGCAGGCGGCAAAAGCCTCGGCCCGGTGCGGTGCCGCCACCGCGGCGACAAGGGCAAGGTCGCCGATGGCAAGGGTACCGACTCGGTGAGCGGCGGCGACGCGCAGACCCGTGGCTTCGGCAACCGAGCGGCAACACTCCTCGAGAAACGTCGCGGCATCCGGATGCGCCGAATATTCCAGAAGGCTGACGGATGCCCCATGGTCGTGGTCGCGCACAATGCCTCGGAAGCACACGACCGCTCCATTCTCCGGAGAAACGACGAAGCGCTCAATCGCGTCGGCGTCGAGCGGAACATCCGAAATCGTCGCTAACACGTCAGTCATGGTCGCCGCCGCCGGCTACTTGAGCCACGAGGTGGTGGAGAAGTTCGTCGAGCACGGCGAGCCCGTCTTTCACGCCGCCCGACGATCCCGGCAAGTTGACGATCACCGTGTCGCCGCTGGTACCCGCGAGGCCGCGACTGAGTGCTGCCTTGGGCGTGTGGGGCAGTCCGCGGGCTCGGATCGCCTCGGCGACGCCCGGTAGCTCGCGATCGAGGTGGGGGCGGGTCGCTTCCGGCGTGCGGTCGCCGGGACTCATGCCGGTACCGCCGGTGGTGATAACAACGGCGGGGCCGGCGGCGAGAAGGCGGGGGAGTTCGTCAGCGACATCCGCGTCGGCAACCACCGAAAGCGACACCGAGTAGCCGCGCTCCGTCAGCCAGTGCGCAATAATCGGCCCCGTTGTGTCGTCGCGCGTGCCGGCGGCCGCCCGGGTGGATGCGACCAACACCGCGGCCGTGCCCGGCACCACCGCGGGCCGGGACTTGCCGCCGGTCTTTTCGATCAGCTGGATCTCGCCCAACACCGACTGCGGGTCGACAGCCTTCGTCATATCGTGCAGGGTGAGGCCAGCGATAGTCACGGCGGTCAGGGCCTCCATTTCGACGCCCGTCTGGCCGGTGGTCCTCGCGGTAGCGGTGATTTCGATGGAGTCGTCGTCGAGGTAGAAGTCGACGGTCACCGAGGTCAGTGCTACCGGGTGGCACAGCGGGATGAGCTCGCTGGTTCGTTTGGCGCCCTGGATGCCGGCGATACGCGCGGTCGCGAGTACGTCGGCCTTGGGCAGGTTGTCGCCGCGCACGAGCGCCATGACCTCGGGTGTGGTGACAAATCTCGCGCGCGCTGTCGCGCTGCGACGGGTAATCGCCTTATCGCCGACATCGACCATGCGAGCCCGCCCGTCGGGACCGAGGTGGCTGAGGCTACTCATGGCATCGTCTGGCGTTGCGGGCTGACCTCGGGCTGGGAGAACTCATAGTGCCCATGTTTCCACGGAGTCGCCAGCATCGAGCGACGTCACGTCGTCGGGAATGATGATCAGCAGGTCGGCTGACGCGAGTCCGGCCACCAGATGCGACCCCGGCCCGGAGGCCAGCTCGACTCGCCCGTGCGCCAGTGCGCGGCCGCGCAGAAACTGCCGCTTTCCGCTCACGCTCGTGATTGGAACCGCCAGGATTCGGCCTTCCCGGATCGCGGGCGGCAGCCCGGCTGCCTCACGCATCAGTGGTGCGACGAACAGTTCGAACGACAGTTGAGTGCTGACGGGGTTTCCGGGGAAGCACACCACGGGCGTGCCGCCGAAAACCGCAGTGGCCTGCGGGCCACCCGGTTGCATGGCGACGTGCCCAACCCGCGCGCCGCGGGGTTCCAGCACCTCGCGCACGACCTCGTAGTCGCCCATCGAGATGCCGCCGGAGGTCAGGATGAAGTCGGCCGGCTCGTTCAGCGCCGCCAACAGCCCCGAGGGCTCGTCGGTGACGTGAGTTTGGGCGGCCACCACACCACCGGCTCCGGTGACTGCGGCGGCCAGCGCGGTGCCATTCGAGTCGAAGACCTGCCCCAGCACGGGGACACTCCCCGGCGGCACCAACTCGCTGCCGGTCGTGATGACCGACACGCGCACTCTGGCGCGCACAGCGACAGTAGTCAGACCCGCCGCCGCGAGCACCGCGAGGTGCCGCGAGCCGAGTCGGAGGCCGGCCGGCAAAAGGTCATCGCCGGCGCGCAGGTCGCTGCCCCGTTCACGCACAAACTCGCCCGAGGCGCGGCCGCGATTTACCGTTACCTCGCTGCTACCCGCGTCTCCGATGCCGACTTTCGTGTCCTCGACCGGGATAACCGCATCGGCCCCTGACGGAACGACGGCACCCGTCATGATCCGAACCGCGGTGCCGGGTTCGAGAGCCGAGGGCGACGAGGGCCTAGCCGCGATCTCGCCGACGATAGGGAGCGTGACCGGCGCTGGGGCGACATCCGCCGCTCGAACCGCGAAGCCGTCCATTTGTGAGTTGCGGAACAGGGGCAGGTCAACGGGGCAGATCACCACGGCGGCGGTCACTCGCCCCAGTGCTTCGGTCAGAGGCACGAGCTCGGT
>JBBQZJ010000147.1:0-5990 GCA_038207805.1 Actinomycetales bacterium
AACCTAGGGATCGGGCTGGGAGCGCTGATCGGCGCCGTTCTGCTGGAGCACTTCAGCGTCGGTCTGCTGCCGTTTGTCGACATTGGCGTGACTGCTCTCGCCCTCGGTGTCTTCCTGGTAGGCGACGCGCGGCTGCGCCGGCGGGCCCCCCTCGGCTGATTGCGGCTCGGTTGATTGCCTGCGTCGCGCCGCCCCTTCGCGCCGCCCTCCGCCTCCTCGCCCCGCCCCCTATCCCGCCCACGTGCCGCCCTCCGCCTCGCCTCCGCGCCCCCTCGCCCCGCCCACGCGCCGCCCCGCCCCGCCCCGCCCTGTCCATAACTCCTGCAATCCGGTGATATCGCTGGGACCGGCCCCAAGATTCCGGGGATCACTGCGACGTTGCCGGAGAATTGCAGGAGTTATGGACACGGCGGCCGCGGGGCGGCGGCGGACACGGCGGCCGGGGGGCGGCGGACACGGCGGCCGGCCGGGCCGGCGGCGGGTGCACGTGGCGGCCCGGCCGCAGCGGTAGAGTGATCACGGCGCGACTGGCGTTCGGATGGGTACCCTTCGGGGAGCGATTTCTTCAACTGTGGGCCGTTCGCCTGGGCCTACCGGATACCGTTAGTCCTATCCGTTTTAAGTGTTGAGGAGCCCCAAGGATGTCATCCTTCAATTCGCCGCTGTCCGAGGTAGACCCCGAGATCGCCGAAGCCCTTGAGCTCGAGCTCGCCCGGCAACGCGGCACGCTCGAGATGATCGCCAGCGAGAACTTCGTGCCCCGCGCCGTGCTCGAAGCACAGGGCTCGGTGCTCACGAACAAGTACGCCGAGGGCTACCCCGGCCGCCGCTACTACGGTGGCTGTGAGTTCGTCGACATCGCGGAGACCCTGGCCATCTCGCGGGCGAAAGCCCTTTTCGGGTCGGCGTACGCCAACGTGCAGCCACACTCGGGTGCTACCGCAAATGCGGCCGTGCTGGGTGCGATTGCGACCCCGGGCGATCGCATCCTCGGTCTGGCACTCGATCAGGGCGGCCACCTCACGCACGGCATGAAGCTCAACTTTTCCGGCAAGCTCTACGAGGCCAGCGCCTACGGAGTCGACCCGGACACCAACCTCATCGACATGGACATTGTGCGCGAGCGCGCCCTTGCAACCAAGCCGAACGTGCTCATCGCGGGCTGGAGTGCTTACCCCCGTCAGCTCGATTTTGCGGCGTTCCGAGCGATCGCCGATGAGGTCGGGGCGATGCTGTGGGTGGACATGGCGCACTTCGCGGGCCTCGTTGCCGCGGGCGTGCATCCCACGCCGGTGCCGCACTCGCACGTGGTGAGCTCGACAGTGCACAAGACACTCGACGGCCCGCGCTCGGGTTTCATTCTCACCAACGACCTCGAGTTGCAGAAGAAGATCAACTCGAACGTGTTCCCGGGGCAGCAGGGCGGTCCGCTCATGCACGTCATCGCCGCCAAGGCGACCGCGTTCAAGCTCGCCGCCGAGCCCGCGTTCGTGGAGCGTCAAGAGCGCACCATCCGCGGCGCACGGATTCTGGCCGAGCGCCTGATCGCGCCCGACGCACGGGCCGCGAACATCGATGTCCTCACCGGTGGCACCGACGTGCATCTTGTGCTCGTTGATCTGCGCAACTCGGCGATCCACGGTCAGGATGCCGAAGACATCCTGCACTCGGTCGGCATCACCGTGAACCGCAACGCTGTGCCCAACGACCCGCGTCCGCCGATGACACCGTCGGGTGTGCGCATCGGGACGCCGGCACTGGCGACGCGCGGTTTTGGCGACACCGAGTTCACTGAGGTGGCGGACATCATCGCGCACGCGCTGATGCCATCCCCCGATGTCGAAGCGCTCCGTGCGCGGGTGCTGAAGCTCACCGACGGGTTCCCGCTCTACCCCGGTCTGACCTCGCCGGGAACCTGGAAGTAGCGCGTTGGCGGGAGTAGTTCACGGTCGCTTGAGTCCCTCCGACCGCGCGGCGGGAGTTATCCCGAGCGCGGCGGGAGATGGGCGCGCGCGGCGAGGGTTGCAACTCCCGCCACTGGCAGGGAAGTCCCGCCAACCGCTGAGGGGGGAAGGCACGCAATGACCGCAGTCGTGCTCGACGGTGTCGCCACCGCATCCACCATCAAGGGGGAACTCGCCGTGCGCATCGCCGCCCTGAAGGCGCGCGGCGTTGTTCCGGGACTCGGCACACTGCTCGTCGGCACCGACCCGGGGTCGCTCTCCTACGTCGCGGGCAAGCACCGCGATTGCGCAGAGGTGGGCATCCAGTCGATCAGGGTCGATCTGCCGGCCGAGGCATCCGAAGGGGATGTCATGGCGGCGATCATAGAGCTGAATACCGATCCTGCGGTCACCGGCTACATCATCCAGCTGCCCTTGCCCGCCGGCATCGACGAGAACGCGATGCTCGAGCTCATGGACCCCGACAAGGATGCCGACGGCCTACACCCGACCAACCTCGGTCGCTTGGTGCTCGGCGTAGGCGGCGAGATCACGTCGCCGCTGCCGTGCACACCGGCCGGCATCGTTGAGATACTGCAGCGGTATGGCATCGAACTGTCCGGCAAGCACGTTGTCGTCGTCGGCCGGGGGTTGACGGTCGGGCGTCCGCTGGGGCTACTGCTCACCCGCAAAGGGATCGACGCAACCGTCACGCTGACGCATTCCCGCACCGCAAATCTTCAGGAGCACGTTCGCCGGGCCGACATCCTCGTGGCGGCCGTCGGCGCGCCCGGCCTCATCCAGCCCGACTGGGTCAAACCGGGAGCTGCGGTGCTCGATGTCGGGATCACTCGCGTTGTCAATCCGGAGACCGGCAAGGCCCGACTGGTGGGGGACGTCGATCCCGGCGTCGGCGAGGTTGCGGGCTTCCTGTCGCCGGTGCCCGGCGGGGTTGGCCCCATGACGCGAGCCATGCTGGTGAAGAATGTCGTCGATGCCGCCGAGCGCCTCGATTCCTCTCGTTAACCTATTTCCACTAGGTTCGTGCCCATGAGACTGTCGGTAATCGGGTGCGGCTACTTGGGTGCCGTCCACGCGGCCAGCATGGCGAAGATCGGCCACGAAGTCGTCGCCGTCGACGTGGATGCCGCCAAGATTGAGTCGCTCGCTCGCGGCGAAGCACCGTTCTTCGAGCCGGGCCTCGACGCTCTGCTGATCAGCCTGCAGCAAACGGGGCGCCTGCGCTTCACCACCGACATCGACCAGGTCAGGGGCTCAGTCGTGCACTTCGTGGCAGTGGGCACGCCGCAGCGCAAGGGCGAAAACGCAGCCGACCTCACCTTCGTCGACGCGGCGGTCACTGCGCTGATCCCGCACCTTTCACCCGGCGATGTCGTCGTGGGAAAGTCGACCGTACCGGTGGGCACCGCGCACAGGCTTGCCCAGCTCGTCGCGACGGGTGCGCCGGGGGCTCACCTGGCGTGGAATCCTGAGTTTCTGCGCGAGGGCTTCGCCGTTGCCGACACCCTCACGCCGGACCGCATCGTATTCGGGGTCGCAGACGGTGCCAGCGGTGAGCGTGCCACGGAGGTGCTCAGCGAGGTGTACGCCGCGGCCCTCGCGGCCGACACCCCGCTCATCGTCACCGACTACGCAACCGCCGAGCTAGTCAAGGTGGCGGCGAACGCGTTCCTCGCGACCAAGATCTCGTTCATCAATGCGATGGCCGAGATCGCCGAAGTTGCTGGCGCCGACGTTACGCAGTTGGCGGATGCGATCGGTCACGACGTTCGGATCGGTCGCCGCTTTCTCAACGCGGGTGTCGGGTTTGGGGGCGGATGCCTCCCCAAAGACATCCGCGCCTTCAGCGCCCGCGCGGAGGAACTCGGTCGTGGCGATTCGCTGACCTTCCTCAAGGAGGTCGATGCGATCAACCTCCGCCGCCGTCAGCGCGCAGTGGACATGGTCGTCGAGTCGCTCGGCGGCGCGCCGTTCGGCAAGCGAGTCGCGGTGCTCGGTCTGGCCTTCAAGCCGGATTCCGACGACGTGCGTGACTCACCGGCCCTCGACGTAGCCGTTCAGCTGAAGGGCCTCGGTGCCGACGTGATCGCCACCGACCCGCAGGCGATCCCGACCTCGCGGCTGTTGCATCCGCAGCTTGACTACGAGCCCGACCCGATGACGGCGCTCGAAGGCGCCGACGTCGTCGTGGTGGTGACAGAGTGGCGGGCTTTCCGCGAGCTGGATCCGGTTGCGGTCGGCCGGCTGGTGGCATCCAAGGTCATCATCGATGGACGCAACTGTCTCGACGCGGCCGCTTGGCGCGCCGCCGGGTGGGAATATCGGGGGATGGGCCGCCCATAGCGCCCCGCCGCTTCGGTAGGCGAAGGCCGTATCGAAACAGGATCTCGACCCGCCACCCGACTCAGTCTCCGTGCGCCCCCTCCGCCGCCGTCACCGTGAACATGGTCGGTTGAGCGAATCCGTGCTCGGCGAAGGCGCCATCCACCGCCACCTGAATGCGGGAGACGCCGGATGAGGGAACCAGCGCGATCGCAGCCCCCCCGAACCCGCCTCCGGTCATTCGGGCTCCGATGGCTCCGTTGGCCTGTGCTGTTTCGACCGCGAGGTCGAGCTCGGGCACACTGATCTCGAAGTCGTCGCGCATCGAAAGGTGGGAGGCATCCAGCAGGTCGCCGATCGCCAGCGGACCCTCGCTGCGCAACCGGTCTACGGTGTCGAGCACGCGCTGGTTCTCGGTCACGACATGGCGCACCCGCCGAAATGTCACGTCGTCGAGCAGGTTGCGGGCGCGCGGCAGATCCGCCACGGTGAGGTCGCGCAGGGAGTCGACCTCGAGCGCCCGCGCACCCGCTTCGCACGATGCTCGCCGTTCGCCATACCCCCCGGTGGCGTGCGAGTGTTTCACGCCGGTGTCGATGATGAGCAGCTCTAGCCCGGCTTCGGAGAATCCGAGTTGCACGAGGTGGGACTCGAGGCTGCGACAGTCCAAGAACACCGCGTGGTCGCGCTTGCCGAGCAGGGAGGCCGATTGGTCCATGATTCCGGTGGGTGCGCCGACCGCCCTATTCTCGGCGAGCTGGCCGACCTTCGCTAGCGTCTGGCGGTCGAATCCGAGCTGCCAGACCTCGTTGAGGGCGACGGCGACAGCGCTCTCGATTGCCGCCGATGACGAGAGGCCGGCGCCCACCGGCACGGTCGACTCGACGTAGAGGTTCACGCCCGGCACCGCGGCGAGGTCGGCTCCGTACTGACCGAGCGCCCAGGCTACCCCGAGCGGATAGGCGGCCCAGCCGCGCAGGCGGTCCGGAGTGAGGTCGGCGAGGGCGATCTCTGCAACCTCGTCGGCGTAGGAACTGGCCACGCCGATGATCCCGTCATCCCGCATTCCGAGCGCAACGACCGTGCGGCGGTTGATGGCAAACGGCAGCACGAACCCGAGGTTGTAGTCGGTGTGCTCGCCGATCAGGTTGACGCGTCCGGGCGCCGACCAAATGCCCGACGGTTCGGTGTCGTAAATCTCGGCGAAGCCGGCGACCACCTCATCTCTGATGTCGCTCATGCCTTCGCTATGCCCCCTCTGATGAACGCTGCCGACTGCTCCGGCGGGATGTCGCCGATCCAGGCCCCCATAGCGGCCTCCGATCCGGCAAGATACTTGAGTTTCGATTCCGCCCGACGCGGGCTGGTTACCTGCAACATGAGTCGGATGTCGTCGCGCGACGCAGACACCGGCGCCTGGTGCCACGCGGCAATGTAGGGCGTCGGGGTGTCGTACAGCGCATCGATGCCGCGCAGCAGACGCAGGTAGAGCCCGGCCAGTTCGTCGCGTTCGGCTTCGCTGGTCGCGGCAAAGTCGGGGATGTGACGGTGCGGCAGCATGTGCACCTCGAGTGGCCAGCGCGCCGCGAACGGCACGTACGCGGTGAAGTGTTCGCCGGAGAGCACCACCCGCTCGGAGCCGGACTCGAACTGCAGGATCGATTCGAAGAGTCCTGGACCGAATGCCGTGATCGACTCGACGAG
>JBBQZJ010000148.1:0-5949 GCA_038207805.1 Actinomycetales bacterium
CACGCGCACCGTTCGAGTGTCCGGAGACACCGACCTTGTCCTTGTCGACGTATGGCAGGTCAGCGATGAGGCGTACGGCGTCGTACATTCCCGTGCCGCCGAGGGTGATGTCGGCGGTGAGATAGTCGGAATCGCCGTGACCGTACATGTCGATCGAGAGGACCACGTAACCGCGGCGAGCCAGCTCGACGAAGTTTGCGTCCTGCATCTCTTTGTTGTTCCACCACCCATGCGCCACGACTATCGCCGGCGCCTTGTTATCGGCGGACAGGCCACTTGGCTTGTAGAGCAGAGCGCTCATCGACTCACCCGACGCCGTCTCCCAACTCATGTTCTTGATGGTGACGGTGTATCCGGATGTCTGGACGACGGACGCCACGAGAGACGACACCACCATCAAGATCAGCGAGAGCGCCAGCCAGAAGCTGTTGCGCTTCATCATTGTCGGTTTCATTTCTTCCATATCCTTTTCTCTAGGTATCCCTGTCTTGCCTGACTTACATGATCAGAGCCGTCGTTAGGTCTCCACATCCCCGTCGACCCATCCCATGGTCTTCGTCACCGCTTTCTTCCAATTGCGGTAGAGCCGGTCGCGTTCCAAGCGCGGCATCTGGGGCGACCAGCGCTTGTCCTCCGACCAGTTATCGATGACGTCTTGTGTGCCGGCCCAGAACCCCACCGCGATCCCGGCCGCGAAAGCGGCACCCAGCGCGGTAGTTTCCGTCACAGCGGGACGGATGACATCCACGCCCAACTGATCGGCCTGAAACTGCATGAGAAGTTCATTGGCGACCATGCCGCCGTCGACGCGCAGTTCAGCGAGTTCGACTCCTGCATCGGCGTTCATCGCGTCCATGACCTCGCGGGTCTGGTACGCGGTCGCCTCGAGGGCGGCCCGTGCGATGTGGTTCTTGGTCACGTAGCGAGTCAGTCCCAGCAGGGCGCCACGGGCATCCTGCCGCCAGTACGGCGCGAACAGGCCCGAGAACGCCGGCACGAAGTACGCTCCCCCGTTATCGTCAACTTCTCGAGCAAGCGTCTCGATGTCGGGTGCGTCGTTGAACATGCCGAGGTTGTCACGCAGCCACTGCACGAGAGAACCTGTAACGGCGATCGACCCCTCCAGGGCGTATACCGGCGCCTCATCACCGAGCTTGTAGCAGACGGTCGTCAACAAACCGTTCTTGCTCAGAACGCGACGCTGCCCGGTGTTGAGCAGTACGAAGTTGCCCGTACCGTAAGTGTTCTTGGCCATGCCTTCGCTGAAGCACGCCTGCCCGAAAGTCGCCGCCTGCTGGTCGCCGAGGATCCCCGCGATCGGCACGCCGGGCAGCATGCCGCGGTCACGCCCGTGGCCGTAGACCTCGGACGAGGAACGGATCTCGGGCAACATCGATAGAGGGATGCCCATCTCCCCGGCGATGTCGTCTCGCCAGGTCAGGGTCTCGAGATCCATGAGCATGGTGCGAGACGCGTTGGTCACGTCTGTGACGTGGACGCCGCCGTCGACGCCGCCGGTCATGTTCCATAGCACCCAGGTGTCCATCGTGCCGAAGAGGAGATCGCCGCGCTCAGCGGCCTCCCTTGCGCCATCGATGTTGCGCAGGATCCACGCGATCTTCGGCGCTGAGAAATAGGTTGCTAGGGGTAGCCCCACCACAGACCGATACCGGTCCACACCCGCGCTCCCCGCAAACTCGTCCACGATGTGTTGTGTGCGGGTGTCTTGCCAGACGATCGCGTTAGTGACCGGTGCACCCGTGTGCCGGTTCCACACCACCGTCGTCTCGCGCTGGTTGGTGACCCCGACACACACGATGTCCTGGTAGGTCAGGTTGGCTCGCGTGAGGGCGATCCCTACGGTCTCGCGAACGTTGTCCCACACCTGCATCGGGTCGTGCTCGACCCATCCCGCCCGGGGGAAGATCTGGTCATGTTCGAGCTGGCCCCGAGACACGATTCCCGCCGAGCGGTCGAACACGATCGCGCGCGAGCTCGTGGTGCCCTGATCGATTGCGATTACGTAGTCAGCCATGTCACATCTCTCCGTCGAGATTGGTTGTTGGGTCGGTCTGGGCTCTAAGCCATAGGCACGATGTCTGGGGCCTCCTCTCGCACCCGAGCGGCTGACGCGTCGTCGAGCTTGGTCGCAGCTTGGGCGTCGGCGGCCACGACCTCGCGATACACGGAAACCTCGTGAGCGGCCGTCTGTGAGTCCCAACCCAGCAGGGGGCTCGCGATCGCAACGACCTCATCGAGAGCGGCGGATGCCTCGTCCGGGTACTCATAGACCATGCGAGTGCGGCGCATCATGATGTCGTCGAGGTGCAGCGCTCCCTCGTGAGTTACCGCGTAGACGATCTCCGCTGCGACATAGGCCGGTGCGTGGGTGAGCAGGGCGGCGAGAGCCGGTGTCGTCTTCACGATTTCAAGCAGGTCGACGACGTTCGCGCCGTAGCGATGGAGGAGGTGGTCGACATGCGAGTCGCTCCAACCCAATCCCGCGCTCGCGGCACGCAGCTGGTCCGTCGCCGCGGCAAGACCAGCAGCACCAGTGAGCGGGAGCGACGCGGTCACCGACTTGGTGGTTCGTGCCCGCGCCCCCAGCGCGAAGTCCACGGCATCCTTCGCCATGACCCGATAGGTCGTGAACTTGCCGCCGGCGATGACGGTGAGCCCCGGCGTCGGTGAAGCCACCGTGTGCTCGCGCGAAACCTTCGCAGACGACGTTCCCGCCATCGTGCCCGGCTGGAGCAGCGGACGAAGGCCGGCCCAGGTACCGACAACATCGGCGCGGCCGATGGGATGCTCGAGTACCGAATTTGCTTGGTCGATCACGTAGTCAATGTCGGTGGAGGTCGCTGTGGGATGGGTCAGCTCCTCCGTCCACGGAGTGTCGGTAGTTCCGATCACCCAATAGCGCGACCACGGGATGACGAAGAGCACGCTTGTGGGCGTCTGCAGGATGAGTCCGACCTCGCCCGCGATCCGCTTGCGGTCGACGACGATGTGGATGCCCTTCGACGCGAGCACGCGAAGCCCGCCGTCGGTTCCGGCGAGTGCCTGGGACTTCTCGGTCCACACTCCGGTCGAGCTGATCACCGAACGCGCCCGCACCCGGATCATCTCGCCGGTCTCGAGTACCTCGAGCACGGCGCCGTCAACGACACCGTCGGCGGTCTTGGTAATCTCCACAACCTGAGTGCGGGATGCAGCGAACGCACCGTGCTCGGCGGCGGTACGCAGCACCGTCACGACGAACCGGGCGTCGTCGACGTTCGCATCCCAGTACTCGATCGCACCCACCGCGGCCGTGGGCGCGAGGCCGGGGAACACCCGCGCAACCGCTCGGCGACTCAGGTGCCGATGCCAGGGCAGCGCCCGCCGACCGCTGCGCAGGGTCGCGAGGATGTCGTAGAGCATGATCCCGGCGCCCACGAAAGCCCGTTCCCACACTCGGTGCCGAAGGGGGTACAGAAACGGGATCGGGCGAACCAGATGAGGGGCCAATTCGGTAAGGAGCAAATCCCGCTCCGCCAGTGCTTCCATCACAAGTTTGAAGTCCAACATCTGCAGGTAGCGCAGCCCGCCGTGCACCAGCTTGCTCGAACGACTCGAGGTGCCGGCCGCCCAGTCCTGCGCCTCCACAACGGCGGTCGTGAGTCCGCGGCTCGCGGCATCTAGGGCGATTCCGGCCCCGGTGATTCCCCCACCGATGACCAGAACGTCGAGCTCGTTGTCGGGTTCAGTGGATCGCCGCAGCCGTTCGAGAGCGTTGTCGCGTGATGCCTTCGTGAGTCGCGTATCGGCCATGCTGCTGATCCTTCGGGTAGCGCAGACACCAGTTCGGTGCCCATGATCAGCAGCGTATTACTATGAGGATGGCACGTGGCAATCTGAGCAGTCAATGTGCACATATGTGCAGGGCGGAGTGACATGGATCGCGAGGAGACGGTTCTGGCGGCATCATCGATGTATTACCTGCAAGACATGAAGATGGAGACGATCGCCAGTCGACTCCACATGTCGCGTTCGAGTGTGTCGCGCTTGCTCAAAAGTGCCAGAGACACCGGCCTCGTAGAGATCACTCTCCGACCCACGCCGACGCTCGCCCCCGCCGTCAGTCAACACATCTCACGTCGGTTCGGAATCGAGACCCACGTGGTGCCCGTCAGCGATACCGCCGACGATGCCGAGCGCCTCGACCAGGTCGCCAAAGCTGCCGGACGCATAGTGAGCGGCTGGTTCGACTCCGACATGGTCATGGGGGTTGCGTGGGGTACAACTCTCGCGGCAATTTCCCAGCATCTGAATAGAAAGCCGACTCGTGGAAGCTCCATAGTGCAGCTCAACGGTGCCGCGAACGCACGCACCTCGGGAGTGGACTACGCCGGCAATCTCATCTCCCGCTTCGCCGAGGCGTTCGATGCCCGGGTGCATCACTTTCCCGTCCCGGCCTTCTTCGACGACGCACAGACTCGACAGGCGATGTGGCGCGAGCGCTCCATGGGCCGGGTACTGGATCTGCAACGGCGAGCCGATATTGCCCTGTTCTCAGTTGGAGCGTTCGGCGGGGACGTGCCCAGTCATGTGTATTCCGCCGGATACCTCGAGCAAAACGACATCGCGACCCTGGAGTCCGAGGGGGTCGTCGGCGACGTCTGCACCGTCTTCCTGCGTGCCGATGGAAGCTACGATGACCTGACCATGAACGAACGTGCAACGGGGCCGACTCCGGCGCAGCTGCTCAGTATCCCCCGTCGAATGTGCGCTGTAGCGGGCGACAGCAAGGTCGTCCCTCTCCTTGCCGCGCTCCGGTCCGGAGTCGTAACCCATCTGGTGGTCGACGAGCAGACAGCGATGAGCTTGACCGAAGCGATGGATGCCGCATGAAGCCCAGCGTCCTATTCGTCTGCGTTCACAATGCCGGTCGATCCCAAATGGCGGCGGGCTACCTGGCGGCGCTGTCACGCGGGCGAGTCGACGTGCTCTCAGCAGGTAGCGAGCCGAAGCACCAGATCAACCCGGTCGCTGTGGCTGCGATGGCCGAGGAAGGCATCGACATCGCCAACAACGTGCCGAAAATCCTGACGACTCAGGCCGTGAAGGACTCGGATGTCGTCATCACGATGGGATGCGGCGACACCTGCCCGATCTTCCCGGGCAAGCGCTACGAGGACTGGGAACTGGACGACCCGGCCGGTCAGGGAATCGAGGCCGTGCGTGCCATCCGCGACGACATTAGAGCGAGGGTCGAGGCGTTGCTCGCCGAACTTCTGCCTTAGGTTGGGGTGATGTCCACCGCGAGCGTGAGTCTTCCCCGAACCATATCCCGATGGGCGCTCGGCGCTGCACTGATCTTCGCGGGGCTCAGCCATCTGTTCTGGGCGCGTCTTGCCTTTCGCGCACAAGTGCCGACCTGGCTGCCGTTCGACGTTGACTTCGTGGTCGTGGCATCCGGAGTCGTCGAGGTTCTCCTGGGCGCAGCCCTCATCGCCTTGCCGCGCTACCGAGTACCGATCGGATGGATTGTGGCGCTGTTCTTCATCGCCGTCTTTCCCGGCAACATCTCTCAGTTCGTGACCGGCACCGACTCTTTCGGCCTCAATAGCGATGTCGCCCGGGGTGTGCGGCTCCTGTTCCAGCCGCTCCTCGTTCTGGCGGCGCTATGGGCCACAGCAGCGTGGCGGGATCGGCGCACGATTCTCAGCCCCAGCGGAACCAAGACCGGATGATGTTCTCGCCTACCATTAGCTAGTGCTGCCCTTCACCGTCATCATTCCGTGGCACCCGCAGCCGTCGCGGCAGGACGCATTTGGGTCGGTGACAGCCTGGTATCGCAACACTTTCCCCGACGCGAACCTCGTCACGGTGGACTCGGACCACGAGGTCTTCAACCTCGCTCACTGCCGCAATCTGGGGATCGACGCCATCGACGATCCCGAGCAG
>JBBQZJ010000149.1:0-5892 GCA_038207805.1 Actinomycetales bacterium
CTCGAGCGACGCAATGAGGGCGCGTCCGTCACGGGCGACGACGGCCAGGATGAAGTCGCGAAGCCCCGAGCGCAGCGAGTCGGAGATTTCGCCCATCATTCCAAAGTCGATGAAGGTGAGGCGCCAGTCGTCGCCTCCTTCTGGCCCGGGTGTGACGAAAATGTTGCCGGGATGCGGGTCGGCGTGAAAAAAGCCGGCGACGAAGATTTGCTGAAATGTGGCGCGCGCGAGCTCCTGCGCGACGGCGACCGGGTCGATTCCCGCCTCGGTCAGGCCAGCAAGGTCGGTGATCTTGATGGCGGTTACGTCGGACAAGGTGAGCACGCGAAGAGCGGTGCGATCCCACACCACTACCGGAGCGCCAATCCGCGGGTCGTCGGCAAAGTCTGCCGCGAATCGCTCGGCATTCGCGGCTTCGTGCAGGTAGTCGATCTCTTCGAGGCTCGTGGTGGCAAACTCCTCGACAAGGGCGGGGGCATCGGCACGGGAGGAGACGATCCGCACCCGCGACAACCAGCGCGCAACACGGCGCAGCGCCGCGAGATCGATCGCGACGATCGCCTCGATACCCGGGCGCTGAACCTTGACTACGACATCCGTGAAGCCGAGATCGTGCGCTATCGCCGGAGTCAGACGCGCTCGATGTGCCTGACCAAGCGAGGCAGCGGCGATGGGTGCAGGGTCGAATTCTGCGTACGCGCGCTCGAGCGGCATCCCCAATTCGGCTTCCGTCTGCGCGCGGATTGCCTCGAACGGCTCGGGATCGACCTCGTCTTGCAGGCCCTCAAGCTCTCGGGTGATCTCGGGGGGAAGGATGTCGAGCCGCGACGACAAGAACTGGCCGACCTTAATCATGAGGCCGCCGAGGTCGGCGGCAAGTACGCGGTAGCGACGGGCCAGACGCTGCAATCGCCGGATGCGGCCGCGGGCAGCGAACTGACGCAGTCCGAAACGAGGCAGCACGAGCTCGAACCACCATGCCTGCGCCATCGCACGTGCGGCGAAACGCAAGATTCGGCGGTAGCGCGCCCTAAAGGCGGGGCCGGTTGGCGCAGTCATCGGGATGCCGCTAGCGGGCGGCATCCCCTCAGTCCTCGGCGAGGATCGCGTAAAGCTTGCGGCGCGCCTCGTCGATTACCGCAACGGCACGCTCAGTCTGTTCGGTGCTGGCAGAACTGGCAACCTGGGCGATCGCCTGAGCTAGCTTGGCTCCGGCCCTCGGCAAAGCGATGTTAAGGTCACTGTCCCACGAGCGCCGCGGCTGCCACGGCTGGGGTCCGTTCGCGAATTCGGCGGCGGCCTCCCGTCCCGCGTCCGTAAGCGAGTAGACCTTGCGCTCGCCGACCTGCTCGGAGCTGAGTAGGCCTTCGTCGGCGAGCAGCTGCAACGTGGGGTAAATCGAGCCGGGACTGGGCTTCCAAGCTCCGCCCGTGCTCTTCTCGATGGATTGGATGATCTGGTAGCCGTGCATTGGCTCTTCGGTCAGAGCGACAAGGATCGCGGTGCGGATGTCGCCACGGCCCATGCGACCGCCCATACGCCCTCCCATACGCCCGGCACCCCTCCCGCCCATTCGCCCAGACATACCGGGGCCGAAGGTGTCGCGGAGGCCGTCCATGGCCTCCCACAGGTCGAAGCCGGCTGGAGACGTGTTGCGCATGGGGTGTCCTCTCTGGACGATTGAGACGAGCCGGGTGTACTCGCCAGCGATACTTAACGATACATCGTTCAGATACCCTCTGGGTCGCCTACTGCCAGCACCCTCGGACCGCTATCCGCGCTCAATGAGCTCCGCAAGTTCGGCAATGAATGCCGGGAAGTCCACCGAGTCGCGCACGAGTTCGGCAACGTCTCGCTTGGCCGCAAAAACTCCGACGAACTGATCGAACAGAGGCTGGAATTGTGCGCGGCCCTCGGCGCTGAAAGCGATGAACGCGATGACCGATACCCGGGCATCCCCCCACGGAATCGGGATGGGCGAGAGCGCAATGGCGATCGCGGTGCGCTGCGCGGCAAGCCCCATCGCGTGCGGAACTGCGAGGGTTTCGGTAAACGCTGTCGACGACATGCGTTCGCGTTCAAGAGCCGCGTCTACGTAAGCCCCGTCGATCACGCCTGCCTCAGTGAGGGCCGCACCCAGGCCGCGGATGATCGATTCTGGTGTGTCGCCGGGCGGAGGAGAGAAGAAGAATGCTTCGTGGAAGTACTCCAGCAGTTCGTCGGTGATCAGTGCTCGTCGCCGATGCCTGCGTGCTCGCGAGATGGCCACGCGAATCGCGTCGATGTCGTCGTCGGTGAGGAAGGGTTGAACAACCACGACGCCCTCGCGCACAGCTAGGTTCGGAATCGTAGATATGACTAGATCGCTGGAGAGCTCGAGGGGGTCGACGTCGGTGCGGGTTACGACGAATTCAATGCTCAACTCGCTCCCCAGCTCGCGCTCGACCCGCTTACGCAGAATCGCGTGGAGGTCGTAGTAGCTGGGGCACACGATCGTGCACGTCACCCGTTCTTCGCGGCGCGAGACGCGTTCGAGATGAGAACCAAGGTGCAGCGCAATGTAGGAGATCTCATCATCGTCAACCGTGATCCCGCGCTCCTTCTGCACGATCGAGGCGATGTAGACCGCGATGTCGAAGATCATGGGGTACGAACTCTTGATCGAGCGCGTCAGCGGGTTTCGGGAGTGTGCATTCTCCCTCGCCCGCGTCACCAGATTCCCCAGATGGATCGCGAGGCGAGTGATGAACGCCTCATCCCGAAAGTCGACGCCGTACTCCTCCAGCACAAGGTCGACGATTCGCCGCACGGTCTCGATGTCCTCGCTGTCGACATCGGCCTCGCCGGCAAGTCCATTGCCCGGAGCGATGACACGGGTCGTAAGCAGGCGCGCCAGATAGTCGGTATCAGCGAGCGTGAGCGCGACACCGAAGTGGTCGCCGCACAGTCGACCAAGAATCGCCACAATCGGCGCGTGCCGTGACGCCGCGGTTGTGCCCTCCGAATCCGGCAGGTGCTGGTCGCGCCGAGCTCGATCAACGGCTATCGCCACGTGCAGTATGACCGCATCGATGCCGTACTCGTTGACGAAAAAACCGGCGCCGTCGAGCGCGTCAATCAACTCGGTCTTGAAGGCGCCAAGACCATCTAGCTCAAACTCGCTCTCGATGGCGTCGAGGTCGAGCATGCCTTGAGTGCTCTCGCTTTGCACCAGCCCGCTGAGTAGTCGTCGTCTCGACCCTTCGCTACCCGATAGCCGTACGACGCTGCCCTGACGCACCAGTGCGGCACCAGCATCTCCGGCAAACGCCTTGACCTTTCGCAGGTCTGCCTCGATGGTCGACTCGCTGACAAAAAGCACGTCAGCGAACTCGTGCACGTCGAGGCCCGCCTCGGACTCGGTGAGACGGCGCACGATGTGATGAACACGATCTTGCGGAGTCTCCGACCCCGCACCCCGTTCCCTGCTGACCGACAGAAACTCCGCGTACTGGTCGCGGTTGAGGCGATACCCGGTGGTAGACGCGCTCACCACAGCGCGCGGATGTGCGGCCGACTTGACTGCCGCGACGTAGCTGCGCACTGACCGAGTGGTTACTCCCAACTGCTCGGCGAGATCGGACGCGGTGACCCAGTCGTCAGCTTGGAACAGGAGTTCCAGCATCCGCTCGTATTTGTCGGCCATGTCGAGGCTCACTTTAGTTGACGACAGCACCCGGGTGGAGGCGAGTCTGGAGCACAGCTTCCGCAGGGTGGGAAACAAGTCTGGTGGAGCCAGGGTGGGCGCTCACGCAAGACTGGGGCGAGTTGCCGGCGGCGCACGACGAGCATCGCCCGTCACGCTCCGCATCACTAGGCCGCAAGGAGGCGATCATGTCCCGCACTGTCGCAATCGTGTGTGGGGCAGGGGTTTCGAGCACATTTCTCGCCCGAACGATCAGGGAGCAGCTCGCTGAGAAGTCTCTCGACTGGGTCGTGGAACCGCTGGCCATCGACCAGCTCTCAGATCGACTTGGCGAACTGTCGCTCGTGCTCGTGGGCCAGCATATGGCGGCCTCGTTCGCCGAAGTCACGCAGATTTGCCGCGCACGCGGAGTCTCGGTCGCGCAGCTCGAGGGCCTCCATCATCTTCCCGCCGCCCTTCAGGCGGTCATGATCATCACCGACACGGACCCTTCCGCATCGGCAGACGCTAGGAAAGGAAACTCCCATGGCTGAACGCATGATCTCCGTGGCCTCGGCGCACGGCCTCCACGCTCGCCCCGCAGCACTGTTCGTCAAGGCTGTCACCGACTCGGGTTGCACGGTCGAGCTACAGAAGGGTGAGCGCGCAGTCAACGCAGCGAGCATCCTCGGGGTCGTTTCGCTGGGGATTGAGCACGGCGACGAAGTGACGCTGCGAGTCGAGGGCGACGGCGAGCAGGGCGTACTCGATAGCCTTGCGGAGTTTCTCGAGAAAGACCATGACGCGTGAACACAATCGACAGCGCAGTAGATCTGTTCCGCGGTGTCGGCATCGGTCGGGGCACGACAGTCGGTCGCGTTCTGAGGATGCCGGAGCCGGTACCCGATCCGGTCGACCAGCCCAGTACGCTCACACCGGACAATGAGTTCCGCCGTGCCTCCGACGCCCTCGGCGCCACGGCACGCCAGTTGCGTGAGCGCGGTGCGGCGGCGGGGGGAACGGCCGCCGAGGTTCTGGACGCACTCGCGATGATGGCCGAGGATCCGGCGCTCGCGGCTGATGTTGCACACCGCACGGAGGACGGAGCGACCGCCGAGTTCGCGATTCACGCGGCAATGGGGTCGTTCCGCGACACACTCGTCGGCCTCGGTGGCTATCTCGCCGAGCGAGCGGGGGACCTCGATGATGTGGCCCGTCGAGCGGTTGCGCACGTGCGCGGTGTTCCTGCGCCAGGTGTGCCCGCATCCGACACACCGTTTGTGCTACTCGCCCGAGATCTTGCGCCGGCCGATACCGCGACGCTCGATCTCGACCTGGTTCTTGCACTCATCACCACCGATGGCGGCCCAACATCTCACACTGCGATCCTTGCCCGCGAGAAGGGAATCACCGCGATCGTTGGGGCCTCACGTGCCGCCGAGTTGCGCGACGGCGATCTGGTCTTGGTCGATGCGGAGAACGGCACGATCGAACGTAATCCCGCGCAGGAGCACATCGATCTCGCGCTTCAGCGGACTGCAACGCTCGAAGCGATTCGGGCGCAGAGTTCGGGACCGGGGCGTCTTGCCGACGGGCACTCGGTACCGCTGCTGGCAAACATTGGCTCTGTGGATTCCGCGCGGGAGGCTGTGGCGCGTGGCGCCGAGGGCGTCGGCCTATTCCGCACCGAGGTTTTGTTCCTTGGTGCCGAAGTCGCTCCCAGCGTCGAGGAGCAAGCAGCGACCTATCGGGATGTCTTTGCACTGTTCCCGGCACAGAAGGTTGTCGTTCGAGTGCTTGACGCCGGAGCGGACAAGCCCTTGGCATTTCTTACGGACACGGGCGAAGAGAATCCCGCTCTCGGTCGGCGGGGACTGCGTGCGCTCGTGGCCCATGAAGGGGTATTGCGTGCACAATTGACGGCGCTCGCTCAGGCCGCTGCGGGATCTGCGGCCCAGGTTCAGGTCATGGCTCCGATGGTGTCTACGTCTGCCGAGGCTCGATACTTCCGCGATCTAGCGCATGAGCTCGGACTGCCGGTGGCTGGCGTAATGGTCGAAGTGCCGTCCTGTGCGATTCTTGCCGATCACGTGGCACCCAACGCCGACTTTATGAGCATCGGTACCAACGATTTGACCCAGTATGTCTTCGCCGCCGATCGCCTGTTGGGAACGGTCGCTAGCTTCCAAAACCCGTGGCACCCGGCAGTATTGCGACTGATCCAGATC
>JBBQZJ010000150.1:0-5856 GCA_038207805.1 Actinomycetales bacterium
GACTTCGCCCCGAGCGGACCGAGGGGGTCACTGGTCGAGGCGAAATAGACCTCGGTGACTGGCGCGTCTGCGAATTGGGGGATGTGGTAGTTGCGCAGCGCGGTCGTCAGAACGCGACCTTCACCGTCGAGAATCATTTCCTCGTAGAGAGCCGTACCGATGGCCTGCACGGTGGCGCCTTCGACCTGACCGCGCAACTGCTCCGGATTGAGCACCGTTCCGGCATCCGCAGCCTGTATCGATTGCAGAATCTGCACAGCACCGGTCGCCATGTCGACCGCAACCCTGAACGCGTGCACGTTGAACGCGACCGAGCGCGGCGTTCCGTCGTGAGTCGCGGTCGCGGTGAGGGGAGCGGTAGCGCCAGCAGCAATCTGCGCGGCGAGGTCTTGGGCTGCCGCGTAGAGTGCCCTGCCGGAGACCACTACTCCGGCCGACCCGAATGCACCGGTGTCGTAGGAGACGGAATCCGTGTCGGATTGCCGGATGCGAATGCGATCGACGGTTGTACCGAGCGCTGTCGCGGCGAGCTGCGCGTGCACGGTGGTGGTGCCGTTGCCGAATTCGGATGTACCGACGGATATCTCGTAGTCACCGTTCTCGTCGAGCGACACCGATGCAACGGCGTAATGGCCGCGCGGGGCGATCGTCGCAATCATCGCGATCGCCATCCCCGTGCCCACGGCCCAGCCGACCGGCGCGACGGCGTCGTTTCCCCGCTCGAGCGCGCTCTGCGCTAGATCGAGGCACTGATCGAGCCCGTAGCTCTCGATGCCGAGATCGTTCTCCTCCAACGGATCGGTCACGATCAGGCGATCCCCGGGAACCACCACGTTACGGCGACGCAGCTCAAACGGGTCGAGGCGCAGCTTACGAGCCAGCTCATCCATGGCGCTCTCGATCGCGAAAATCACTTGACCGAGACCGTAGCCTCGGAAGGCGCCAGACGGGAGGTTGTTGGTGTACACCGACTGGGCATCCACCTTCTTGTTGTCGCATCGGTAGATGCTGACCGACTCGTTGATCGAGTGGAACATCACGCCGATACCGTGGTTGCCGTAGGCGCCGGTGTCCATCAGTTGGTCGACCGCTATGGCCGTCAGGATCCCCTCGGACGTCGCACCCAGCGTTACCTCTACGCGCATCGGATGCCGCGGTGGGGCGATCGTGAACTCGTCGCTGCGAGTGAAGTCGTACTGAACCGCGCGGCCCGTGCGCAGCACCGCGAGCGTGACCAGGTCTTCGGTGAGTAGTTCCTGTTTGCCGCCGAATCCGCCGCCCACCCGGGCCGCAAAAACGCGGACCCTGTCGGTGGGCAGTCCGAAGATGTGGCACAACTCGTCGCGCACCAGGAAGGGCACCTGACTGGAGGTGCGAAGCACGAGTCGACCCTCCGCATCGAGCCATCCCCGAGTGGCGTGGGTCTCGAGGGCGGTCTGACTGACCCGTTGGGTCTGCCATACCCCCCGCACGACGGCGTGCGCAGCGGCGATCGCGGCCGACACATCGCCGGTCTCGCCGTGGAACTCGGCGACTGTATTGCGCTGCGGCGCAAAGATTCGCGACTCGGCGCCCTTGTCACCGTGGAGCGCCGGCGCTCCGGGCTCGCGCGCGATCAGTGGGTCGAACACCGCGGGGAGCGCCTCATACCTGACCTCGATGGCGTCGAGAGCACGCTCGGCCTCTGCAATCGATTCGGCAACAACCGCGGCAACCCGCTGACCGCGGAATCGAACGATCCGGTCGAACACCAGCGTGTCGTCCGGGTCATCGGTGCGGTGTTCGTGTCGGCCGGTCGAGAACAGGGTGGTGGGGGAGTCTCGGTGGTCGAGCACGGCGATGACTCCGGGCATCCGCAGTGCCTTGCTGGTATCAATGTCGAGGATTCGAGCATGCGGGTGCGGGCTACCCAGAACCGCAATGTGTGCCAGAGCCGTGGTCGCGAGGTCGACGGTAAAGGGCTCGCGGCCGGTGACGAGTCGAACCGCGGCCGGGGCCGCTACCGAGCGGCCAGCGGCATCCCCTGGGGGAGCGACCTCGGTGTTGACCACCCCGCGGAAGGCGTCGTGGATCGATCGGTAGCCCGTGCACCGGCACAGGTTGTTCTTGAGCAGCCTCGGTAGCTCGTCGAGGTCGTCGCCGGTGAGCGTCGATGCGGTCACGACCATGCCCGCGGTGCAGTATCCGCACTGGAAGCCACCGGCCTCGACGAACGCACTCTGAACGGGATGCAGCGCCTCGGGCGTACCGAGCCCCGACACCGTGGTGACCGCGGAACCCTCCAGCCGATGTGCGGGATAGATGCACGACTGGATAGGGGATCCGTCGAGCAGCACGGTGCAGGCACCGCAGTCTCCAGCGTCGCAGCCCTTCTTCACCTCGAAGTGGTGTGCTTCGTGCAGCAGTGTTCGAAGAACCTGGCCGGGCCGCGGGCTGACCTCAACGGGTTCGCCGTTGACCTCGAACTTCACAGCTCGCTCCGGATCTCTTCGGCGTACATCAGACTCATCGCCCGCCGCCAATCGGGCGCGCCGTGCGGGTCGTCGTACCAGTCGTCGATCCCGTCGACGGCACCCGCCAACGCGCGTGCTGTCGGAATCTCGTCGAAGCGAAGAACGTGCGGGCGAGAGGTGCCGCCACTCACGGTGAACACGACCTCCCCACTCGGGTCCGCTCTGCCAATCACCAGCGTTCCGGTGCGACCGAGGGGCGACAGGGCGATGCGCCGAAAACCGGTGCGCGAGCGAAGCGACGTCAGGGGCACGTCTATGCTGCGAACGACCTCCCCGTGTGCGAGTGCAGTGAGTTGAACACCCTCGACCAGGCGGGCAACGGGCATGCGACGGTCGGTGCCGTCGGGTGACCAAATGAGCGCCGTGGCATCCATCGCAGCCGCAAAGGATGTCATCGGCCCCGCCGGCAGGGCCATACAGATGTTGCCGCCGACTGTCGCCACAGCCCATACCTTGAACGAACCGAGGAGGGAATTCACGCACTGCCAGATCAGCGGATGCGCGAGCCAGCCATCCCTAGCCTCGATGGTCGAGAACTGGGCGAGCGTGCACGTTGCCGCGATGCTGAGCCCTTCGTGGGTCACCGCTAGTGGCTCCCAGCCGAGGGTCGTGAGGTCTACAAGCCCGGTGAGTTCGGGCTGCTCCTCGGAGAAGAGCCAGGTGCCTCCGCCGAGCGGCAACTCCCCGGGCGCGAAAACGAGGTCCTCGCGGGAATGAGCCACCCGCACGTCTCGCACACCGATCAGATCCATTACTCACTGAGTCAACATCATTCAGGTCAAGACAGTGAAATCGAGGTTCGGGACCTCCGTTCATGCCATTGCGGTCGGTTCTGTTAGGGCAACGCTGGTCCTGCGCATGTGGACTCCCAGCAGCGCAAATCCCGCGGCAAGAACGAGTGCGACGGCCGCGTATGCGATGAACAGTGCCAAGTCGATACGGGACTGATCGAGGCTAGTGAACTGCCCGTCGCGCACGGCCAACTGCAGCCTAACAAAGGATCCGATGACAAGAACAAGGGGGGCTAACACCAAAAGTAGGGCACGAACCGAACGGGATGCCGTTTGGCTCATGCGGGCGATTGTGACTGCGAGCGCTACCCCGAGAAAGGTGCCCCATCCGAGGAATGCCCAGGCGAACGCGAACGAGAGCGCGAAGGCGAAAGCACAGGAGGCAATGACTATCGCGGCGAGCGCATCAACCCGACCAACGGACCGCAGGGTGAACCCAACGAGGGCGAGGGAAGTAGCCGCCACCGCAGTGGCCTGCACGATGCTTTGCCATAAGTACTCGACTTGGGTCCAGCTGTTGTCGAGATAGTGGATGAGTCCGAATGACCCGGCGAGTATCACAACTAGCCAGAGAACGGCTGCAAGGAGAGCGAGGGCTCCCGCAGCGCGGCCGAGGGTGTGAATCATGTCAATTCCTTTCGTGGGTACCTCAGCAAGCAGTGCTGCCACGGTGCTCGGGTCGCCGAAGCGCTCGAGCGTCTGCCGCTGCGCAGAGTCGCCGTCCATGCCCTGTTCTCGGGCACGGTCCGTCGATTCGAGCAGGTGATCGGCGAGTTCGTCGCGCAGATTGTCGTGGTCTGGGCGATGGCTCAGGTGGTGGGTCACGACATCCAGATAGTTGTCGATCAGGGCGTAATCGGCCACGGTTTCCTCCCGAGGACGTTTCCGACGGCCACCGAGAACTGCTCCCACGTTGACCGTTCAGTCACTAACTTTGCTCGCCCCGAGGCCGTCAGTCGGTAGGTTCGGCGACGCCGCCCGCCGACTTCACTCCAGTCGCTCTCGAGCAGCTTGGAGTTCTCGAGGCGGTGGAGCACGGGGTAGACGGTGCCCTCGGCGAGGTCGAAGACGTCTCCGCTTTTCACGCGCAACGCTTCGATTACCGAGTAGCCGTGTCCCGGGGACTCGGCGAGAACAGCAAGGACCAGCAGATCCAAGTGTCCTTTGAGTGACTCACCCTTCATGCCTAGTTATACTATGCATAGGAACACGGTGTGTCAAGAGTGTTGAAATCCCAGCTCAGTCGGTCGAATCCGCCTTGTTGGGCATTCGCTCCGAGACCAGCGCGCTGAGCTCTCGCACTTGAGCTGCGAGCGCATCAATCTTGTCTTCGGACTCGTCGATCTCGGCCTTGAGGGCGATCTCCGCCGCGCGAGTCTGGGCGGTGAACCACGCCGCGATATATGCGGTCACGGTGCCCACGAGCGTTATGCCCGTCACAACCAGGCCCACCGCCACCAGCCGGCCTTCCACGGTGACCGGGTAGGTGTCGCCATACCCGACGGTTGCCATCGTGACGAACGCCCACCACCAGCCGACCCACACATCTTCAATGTTCGAGCCCGGCACTCCGCGTTCGGCTTGCGTGACCGCGAGTCCTGCGATCAGCCAGACGCCGAGCGCGGCAATGACGACATAGGTCAGAACGCGATTGCGCAGGATGCGGTGAAGGCCACGGGCGGACAGAAAGATGATCGAGAGCGCGCGCAGCGCTTGCAACGGCCGCAGCACGGGCAGGATAACCGCGGCTATGTCGATGGGATGCGCACGGATGAATGCCCACTTGTTGGTCGACAGAACGATTCTGACGGCGAGATCAACCGCAAAAGCGGCCCACGCGACAATCTCGATGACGAAGAAGACGGTCGTCCAGGGCTTCGGGAAGTTCGGGTCGATTATGGGCATAGCGTAGGCGAGCAAGAACGCCAACCCGAGACCCAACAAGGGATACTCGGTCGCGCGCTCCCAGCGCTCCCGGGACATCAGAGTCATCTGCAGAGTGTATCGAGTGGCGTGGTCTGTGTTCGATATGATGGATATATAAAGCCATTGATTGGATCTCGCCGTGACTAGTTCCCCTGTCGATCGAACGCCGCCTTTCTCGGTGACCCAGCGCCCGCTGTATGAGGTCAAGGCCAATCTCTTCAAGGGACTCGCTCACCCGGTGCGAGTTCGGGTGCTCGAAGTGCTGGCCCGCGACGACACCGTTGCCGTGGCGCAGCTGCTCGCTGACACGGGGCTCGAGGCATCCCACCTGTCGCAGCACCTCGCGGTACTTCGCAAACACAATCTCGTGACCGCAGAGCGAAGGGCCAGCCAGGTCTATTACCGACTGGCATACCCGGAGGTGGCTGACCTGCTCTCAGTGGCGCGCCAGCTGCTTGTTCAGGTTCTCCAATCCACGCAGCGCCAACTGAATGCCGCCACCTCGTGAATGCGATGCGCTATGTGCGCCCGCTCCTGCCGTCGTGGCGCGACTACCGCGGCGCCGGCAGAACGTGGCGCGGCGACCTCCTCGCCGGCTTGACCGTCGGCATTGTGGCGTTGCCCCT
>JBBQZJ010000151.1:0-5841 GCA_038207805.1 Actinomycetales bacterium
TCGACGTGCCCGAGCAACTCCCCGGTGTTGGCGGCACAGGCGTCGGCGAACTTCTGCTCCGCGATGGTCAGCTCATCGATCCACCCCTGTGTTTCATAGGCGCTATCGAAGGTGCCATAGAGGTTTTCGTCGCGGTCCTTCGGGTCGGTGAAACAGGTCACCGGCGTGGACTGTCCTACCCCGCGCGGATCCCAGCCCACCACGTCGAAACTCTCGAGCAGATTCGCGGATGCCGCATACTCGGCGCTGTATTTCACGAAGTCCCACCCCGACCCGCCGGGTCCGCCGGGATTCACCAGCAGGGACCCCAGCTTGGTGCCGGTGGCCAGGTGCCGCACCACGGCAAGGTCGATGGAACCGCCCTGCGGCGAATCCCAGTCGATGGGCGCGGTGATCGTGGCGCACTCCAGATCGTCGCCGCAGGACTCCCACGAAACGCTTTGGGAGTAGAACTCCCCAGCGTCACCGGCATCCGGTTCGGTCGTGGGCGAGACGGTGACGGGAATGAGAGAACACCCCGAAATCGCGACGAGCGAGGTGGCAGCAAAAACGGCGAGGAATGCGTGAACGTTCAGGCGGCGCGACATGGCGTCACCTTACAACGCCGCGAGTACCTCTCGCATGAGCGACGCCGCTTCGCTCGGCGTCTTGCCAACCTTGACGCCGGCGGCCTCGAGGGCCTCCTTTTTGCCTTGCGCGGTGCCGGCACCGGCAGACACGATCGCGCCAGCGTGACCCATGGTCTTGCCTTCGGGTGCGGTGAAGCCCGCGACATATCCGACCACGGGCTTGGTCACCGACTCCCGGATGAACTCGGCGGCACGCTCCTCGGCGTCGCCGCCGATCTCGCCGATCATCACAATCGCCTTGGTCTCGGGGTCGTCCTGGAAGGCTCGCAAAGCGTCGATGTGGGTGGTGCCGACGATCGGGTCACCGCCAATGCCGATCGCGGTTGAGAAGCCGAGATCGCGCAACTCGTACATCATCTGGTAGGTCAACGTGCCCGACTTCGACACAAGGCCGATCGGGCCCTTCCCCGTGATGGTGGCCGGGGTGATGCCAACCAGCGACTCGCCCGGGGTGATGATTCCCGGACAGTTCGGGCCAATGATCCGCGTGGTGCCCATCGCCCTGGCGAGAGCCCAGAACTCCGCGGTGTCTTGCACCGGGATGCCTTCGGTAATCACGACGACGAGAGGCATCTCGGCCTCGATCGCTTCGACGACCGCGTCTTTGGCGAAGGCCGGGGGAACAAACACGATCGAGGTGTCGGCGCCCGTGGCATCCATCGCCTCCTTGACGGTACCGAACACCGGCAAGACGACGCCGTCGTGCTCTACTGTCGTACCGGCCTTGCGCGCGTTCACGCCGCCGACGACCTGTGTTCCGGCCTTCAGCATGAGCGCCGTGTGCTTGGTCCCCTCGCCGCCGGTGATGCCCTGAACGATGACCTTGTTGTTCTTGTTGAGGAAGATCGACATGTTGTGTGTTCCTAATCCTTGATCTCTATACGCTTCGCTACTCGATCAGCGGGAAGCCAGTTGGGCAGCCTTCTCGGCGCCCTCGTCCATGGTGTCGGCCAGAGTTATTAGCGGGTTGTTGGCGGCCCGCAGGATCGCGCGACCTTCCTCGACCTTGTTGCCGTCGAGCCGAACAACCAGTGGCTTCGTCGCCGTCTCGCCCAGAATCTCCAGCGCCTTCACGATTCCGTTGGCGACGGCATCGCACGAGGTTATTCCGCCGAACACGTTCACGAACACGCTCTTCACCTGAGCGTCACCGAGAATGACATCGAGGCCGTTGGCCATGACCTCGGCGGATGCCCCGCCACCGATATCCAAGAAGTTGGCGGGCTTCACGCCCCCGTGGCGTTCGCCTGCATAGCTGACCACGTCGAGAGTCGACATGACGAGCCCGGCACCGTTGCCGATGATGCCGACCTGGCCGTCGAGCTTGACGTAGTTGAGGTCATTGGCCTTGGCCTTGGCCTCCAGCGGATCCGCTGCGTCCTTGTCTTCGAGTGCCTCGTGGTTCGGGTGACGGAACCCCGCGTTCTCGTCGAGCGAGACCTTTCCGTCGAGTGCGAGCACCTGCCCGTCTTCGGTGAGAACGAGCGGGTTCACCTCGACAAGCGTGGCATCTTCGCCGACGTAGACCTCGTACAGTTTGACGATGACGGGGGCGACCTTCTCGACGAGTTCGCTGGGGAAGCCACCCGCGATCGCAATCTCTCTCGCCTAGGCGAGGTCGATACCGAGAATCGCGTCGACCTCGATCTTGGCTAGGGCGTCAGGGCGCTCGACCGCAAGTTCTTCGATCTCCATGCCGCCCTCGACGCTGCACAGCGAGAGGTAGGAGCGGTTGGCCCGGTCGAGCAGCACCGAGAAGTAGAACTCTTGCGCGATGCGGGCACCTTGGGCGACCATGACGCGCTTGACGGTGAGGCCCTTGATCTGCAGGCCGAGGATTGCCTCGGCGGCTGCTTCGGCATCCTCGGGATTGTGCACGACCTTGACGCCGCCGGCCTTTCCGCGACCGCCGGCCTTGACCTGAGCCTTGACGACGACGGTGCCGCCGATCGTGGCCGCTGCGGCCTTCGCCTCGGCGGGTGTGTCGGCAATAATGCCGGCGAGAACCGGTACTCCGTGGGCCTCAAATAGATCCCTCGCCTGGTACTCGTACAGATCCACGTGGCTCTCGCAATCGCGCTCGGGGTAACAGTGAACGGCCACGGTCGCCCGTCGAATAGCTCGACGTCAAGACACTTTGGCCTGCAAGAACTCTACTCGCTCCTCCCGAGCCGTTCGCTCGGGTGCTCATCTCACGGCCGAAACTTCGCCCAAAGTTTCGTTCTGTCTCCCTACAATGAAGGCACATCCGCTGGCAACCGAAGGACCCACCATGGCCGACATCCGCCGCATCGCTCTCGCCAGACACCTACGCTCCATGCCGACCATGCATGTTGTTCATCTGAGGCGCGGCAAGGTTGCCCACGAAGGCGTCGGCATCGCGTTCTATTTCCGGGCCCTCAACGCGGCGATCAGTGAAGTGCCCACCGCTGAGGCCGAGCTGCCCGCAATCTTTCATGCGCGCACTGCCGACTTTCAGGATGTGAGCGTGCAGGTCACGGTCACCTACCGTTTCGATGAGCCGGGGATCACCGCTCGTCGCCTCAACTTCGCCATCGACCCCTACACGGGCCTGTGGCTGTCGGATCCACTCGAGAAGGTTGCGGCACGGATCACGGAGCTCGGTCAGCAATATGCGGTGGAACACATCGCCACGAGCGGCCTGGTGGACCTCCTGGCGCGCGGACTTCCGACGGTGCGCAAAGCCATGGTCGACGGCCTCGCACAAGACCCGCGACTGGCCGAAACATCCATCGTCGTGATCGGAGTTCGGGTGGTGTCCATCCGACCGGTCGCCGACCTAGAGAAGGCGCTCGAGACCCCGCTCCGCGAGCAGGTGCAACAGGATGCCGACAAGGCGACCTATGAGCGCCGCGCCACCGCCGTCGAGCGGGAACGAACCATCGCCGAGAACGAACTGCAGTCGAGGATTGAGCTCGCCAAGCGCGAAGAGTTGTTGGTGAAGCAGGAGGGCGCGAACGCGCAGAAGCGGGCGACCGAGGCGGCCGCCGTGGCGCGGGTCGAGACAACGTCACGGGCGGAGAGCACCCGCATGATCGGCACCGCCACCGCCGATGCCGAAGCCGCGCGGCTCGCCGTCTACTCGGATGCTGATCCGACCATACTGCTCGCGCTCGCTGGGCAGGCGCTTGCCCAGAACTTGCCCCCGATTGGCACCCTGAACCTCACGCCCGACATGATCTCGCACGCGTTGTCCCGGATCAGCGCGGGGTCCGGTTTCCCCACGGCTACCGCAACGCCGACATCGGACGCGCCGGAGGCGACGGGCTAGTTCATGGCGCTCGCACCGCGGATTGTTCTTGTGCATCGGCGCACCGAGTACTCGGAGTTGCTGAATCGACACGCTACCCGAGGTCAGGCCGAGTTCTTTCTTGCCTCCCGGGGCAGGAGCATTACCGAGGTAAAGGCCCGCCACGACGAGCTTGAGGCCTCACTCTCGCTCGTATCGCAGTCCCTTCCCGACGACATGCGACAAGCCCGGGTAGAGCGAGCCGATCTGGACCGCTACTCGTTTTCCCCGGAAGACATCATCGTTGTCGTCGGCCAAGACGGGCTCGTCGCGAATGTCGCCAAGTACCTCAACGGCCAACCGGTGATCGGTATCGATCCGGAGCCGGGCCGCAACGCCGGGGTGCTCGTCACCCATCCCGCGAGCGATGCAGGAGCACTGATCGCCGCGACCATCGCGAACCGCGCCCCGGTGCACCCGCGCAGCATGGTGCGAGCAACCCTGGACGATGGTCAAAGAATCGTCGCCCTCAACGAGTTGTACGTCGGCGACGAGGGCCACCAGTCGTCTCGCTACGTCGTGACCGTGCCCAGTGGGCAGAGCGAGCGGCAGTCGTCGTCCGGGGTCATTATCGCTACCGGAACCGGCAGCACCGGCTGGGCAGCATCCATCGCTAGCGATCGGTCACTCGTGGATACCCTGCCGTCGGCCGACTCGGCGGGCCTCTCGTGGTACATCCGGGAGGCGTGGCCGTCGCGCTCGACAGGCCGCAATCTCACGTCGGGTGTGCTTGCCGAGGCGGAACAACTCCAGTTCGTCGTGGAGTCAGACAGCCTGGTCGCGTTCGGGGATGGGATCGAAGTCGACTACCTCGCAATCGGATGGGGCCAGCGCCTCGTCGTCGACCTGAGCGACCGTCGTCTGAATCTGGTGCAGTGACGTGCCGCTACGGATCGCGGATGTCTCGGCTGAAGCGATCCTGCTCGCCGGCGGGGCCCGAGCGATCCTGCTTCAGATAGCCAATCCGGGGGTCGGGCGGGGCGTCGCCGAACACAGCGATTTCGCCAACCGACCTCTGGATCGCCTGCGGGCTACCCTGACCTACCTCTACGTCACCGTCTATGGCACCCCGGCCGAAGCCGCCGAGGTTGCCCGGCGGGTCGGTGCCGCCCACCGTCCCGTTGCTGGTGCGACCGATCCCGGGTTGCAACTCTGGGTTGCTGCAACCCTCTACGAGACCGCACTGCAGATTCATGAACTGGTCTACGGGCCGCTCGGTGATGAAGATGGCGAGTCACTTCTTGCGGACTACGCCGTGGTGGGCACCGCACTTGGCGTGCCTCGCGACATGTGGCCCCGCGATCGATCCGCTTTCGCCACGTACTGGCAGCACGAGCTCGACGGCTTGCGAGTGGATGCGGCGGCAGCACGCGTCGCGAACGACCTGCTCTCCCCCCGGCGCGGGCCCCTCTGGCTCAAGGTCGCGATGCCCACCGCGCGTGCTGTGACGGCCGGGCTCCTCGACGAGCCGCTGCGCGCCGCATACGGTCTGCGATTCAACCAGCGCCGATATGCACGACTGGTGTCGGTGGCTAGGGCGGTGTATCCGCGGCTGCCCGCGCGGGTCAGGCACGCCCCCATGCACCACTACCTGCGCACATTTCGCCGCTCACGACTTAGCGAACGAGACTGAACTGCACCATTCCGCTGGCAATATCGGCGGCATCCAAACGCACCCGCACGACCTCTCCCGCACGCACTTTACCTTCGACTGTCGCGGTCACGACCGGATCGGTGAGTTGAATCGCTCCGCCGCCGTCACGCACCGAAACCACCACCACTTCGAAAATCTCCCCCACCCGGGGAAGTAACAGTGCGGCCTCGATCGCGTCGACGGATGCGTTCTCCAGCCTCGACGCGACGCCATCGGATCGCGCCATCAGCTTCGGCAAAGTCGGCAGG
>JBBQZJ010000152.1:0-5790 GCA_038207805.1 Actinomycetales bacterium
ACACTGCCAATGCCAACGTGGGAGTACCTCACAACGCCGCTGATGATTCACAACACGTCGGCGATTCTCAACAATTGGGGCGACGACGGCTGGGAACTGGTCCAGATCGTGACCGGGCCCGAAGGTGGACTCGTGGCATACCTGAAGCGCGAAAAGAAGGAGTCTTGATGTCCCACCTCGATGACCGTCTCGCCGAACTTGGCCTAGTCGTGCCTGCCACGAGTAAGCCAGTAGCCGCCTACATTCCGGCCGTGACCAGTGGAAACCTGGTGTTCACGTCGGGTCAGCTACCGATGGTGGACGGCGCACTGCCCGCCACCGGCAAGGTCGGCGCCGAGATCGACGCCGCTGCCGCGAAGCAGCTAGCCCGCGTCTGCGTACTGAACGGACTCGCCGCAGCCCGCTCGGCAATCGGCTCGCTCGACCGCATCACTCGGGTCGTCAAAGTAGTCGGTTTCGTGGCATCCGACCCGTCATTCACCGGCCAGCCGGGAGTCATCAACGGCGCGTCGGAACTGCTGGGCGAGATCTTCGGCGAGGCGGGTGCTCACGCGCGAAGCGCGGTCGGGGTCGCGGTGCTGCCACTGGATGCGCCGGTCGAGATCGAGTTCGTGTTCGAGTTCGCCTGATCTCCGCGGGTTTCGATACGCGCTACTTGAGCTTGTCCGAGATGATCTGCATCACCGAGGTGTCGGCGAGCGTCGTCGTGTCACCGATCTCGCGGCCCTCGGCAACATCCTGAAGCAGTCGACGCATGATCTTGCCCGACCGAGTCTTCGGTAGCTCAGCCACGATGAAGATCTGGCGCGGCCGGGCGATCGCGCCGATCTGCTGCGCGACGTGGGTTCGCAGAATGGCGGAGGCCTCATCCGCCGAGTTGCTGTCGGTCTGATTCGCCTTGAGAATCACGAAAGCGACAACGGCTTGCCCGGTCTGCTCGTCGGCGGCCCCAACCACTGCCGCCTCCGCGACCATGTGGTGCGACACAAGGGCCGACTCGATCTCCTGCGTCGAAAGTCGGTGACCCGAGACATTCATTACGTCATCGACTCGACCGAGCAGCACGATGTCGCCGTCGGCATCGACGTGTGCGCCATCGCCAGCGAAGTACTTGAAGACGCCCTCGTCTTTTTTCGAGAACTTTGACCAGTAGGTCTCGACGAAGCGGTCTGGGTCGCCCCAAATGCCTCGCAACATTGACGGCCACGGTTCGCTGACGATCAGGAGGCCGCCCTGCGGGGGATCAACTCGAGTGCCGTCCTCGCCGAGAATATCGATTCGCACCCCGGGGATCGGCACCTGCGCCGACCCCGGCTTGAGGGTGGTGATTCCGGGAAGCGCCGAAATCATGATCGCGCCGGTCTCGGTCTGCCACCACGTGTCGACAATCGGGGTAGTGCCGGCGCCTATGACGTCGCGATACCAGATCCAGGCCTCCGGGTTGATCGGCTCGCCGACCGAGCCCAGCAGACGCAGGCTCGAGAGGTCGAAGCCCTGGGGGATCTGCCTGCCAAGCTTCATGAACGAACGGATGGCGGTCGGCGCCGTGTACAGGATCGACACCTTGTACTTCTCGATGAGTTCCCACCAGCGCCCGGGATGAGGCGTGTCTGGGGTGCCCTCGTACATCAGCTGTGTCGCGCCATTGGCCAGCGGGCCGTAGACGACGTAGCTGTGACCGGTGACCCAGCCAATGTCGGCTGTGCACCAATAGACGTCGGTCTCGGGGTGCAGGTCGAAGACCTGCCTGTGGGTGAATGCCACCTGGGTGAGATACCCGCCGGAGGTGTGCAGAATGCCCTTGGGCTTGCCCGTCGTTCCCGATGTGTAGAGGATGAACAGCGGGTTCTCGGCCTCAAATCCCTGCGCGACGTGCTCGGGGTCCGCGGCCGCCACTGCATCGTGCCACCAGATGTCGCGCCCCTCGGTGAACTCGACTTCGTTCTCGCCGCGCTTGACGACCAGCACGGAGGTCACGGTGCTCGTGCCGTTGGCGAGCGCCGCGTCTACGGCGCCCTTCAGCGGAAAGACCTTACCTTTGCGCCAGCCGCCGTCGGCGGTGATGACGAGTTTCGCGCTCGCGTCGTCGATGCGACTGCGCAGGCTCTCGGCGCTGAAACCGCCGAAGACGACCGAGTGCACGGCGCCGAGTCGGGCAACCGCGAGCATCGCGATCACCGCTTCGGGGATGACCGGCAGATAGATTGCCACTCGGTCGCCTTGGCCAATGCCGAGGGCTGCGATTGCGTTGGCTGCGCGCTTGACCTCGGCGGTGAGTTGCGCGTAGGTGAGGGTGCGGGTGTCGCCATTCTCGCCCTCCCAGTGGATCGCGACACGGTCGCCAATCCCGGCCTCGATGTGCCGGTCGAGACAGTTGTAGGCAACGTTGAGCTGGCCGTCGGCGAACCATTTCGCGAAGGGAGCGTTGCTCCAGTCGAGCACCTCGGTGAACGGCTTGTGCCAGTGCACCAGCTTGCGCGCTTGATCGGCCCAAAAGCCCTCGCGATCGGCTTTGGCGGCTGCATAGAGGGTGCGGTCGTTCACCGAAGTCGAAGCAAACTCTGCGCTGGGAGGGAAGTGGCGCGTCTCGGTGAGCAGGCTGTCAATCGAATTTCTGGGCATACTTGATCCTCATCGATCTCGCGGGCCGCCAGGATGCCGCGAACTGTGCGAACTGTGCGAACAGGCTAACTTTTCGATCCTAGTGCCCACCGCAAGTTCCCATTGAGATTGTCGCGGACTGCGATACAATGGGCCCCGTCGCATGCAAATGCGGCGAAAGTGGTGCCAGTGATTCCCCCCAATCCGGTACCACTGTGGCGGCGCCCGTTCCCCCCAATGGGCGCCGCCCCTCTTTGTTTAAGGCGCCTGCGTTGTTTGGGGCGCGTGCGTTGTTTGGGGCGTCTGCGTCCTGTAAGGCGTCTGCGTTGTCTGGGGCGTCTGCGTCCGCGCCGTGGGGGACCGCCATCCTCCTCCCTCGCTCCCTCCCCCTGCCCCCTCCCTCCCTCCCGTCGTGCGGTGAGGGGCGCCTAGTTGCGCACCCACGGCACCGCGGGGGACAACACAACGCCCCTCATCGCGGACGGTGCCGCTCCTGCACAGGGGGCCGACCCCCGGCAGCTCCTCACTGCTGCACGGTCCGGCGGCGTGCGCGCGGCCGGTGCCGCTAGCGTCTGCGGCATGAGCGATGCGGTCGTGCCCTTCGTCGCGCGGCCACCCGGTGCCCTCGCAGATGCTGTCGCGCCCGCGTCCGCCCCCGATGCGTCGCGGGCCCCACAGTCCTCGCCGACCCGGCAAGCGTCGCAGGCGTTGCACGGGGCGCATGCGTCCAGGGCCCCGCGGGCGTCGACGACGGTGGTCGTGGCCGCCTCTGCGCAGTCACTGTCAGCACCCGCTCGCGCCGAGTTCGGGCCGCTCGCCGGGTTTATCGCGGAACCGGGGGTGACCGACGTGCTGGTGAACGGTGCCGGCGAGCTCTGGGTCGATCGCGGGTCGGGGCTGCAGCGGCATCCTCTCGAGGTAGACGAAAGTTCTCTTCGCGAGCTCGCCGTGCACCTGGTGTCGCTCGGCGGTCGTCACATCGACGAATCAAGCCCCATCGTCGACGCGCGGCTCGCCGACGGAATTCGGGTGCACGCAGTGTTGCCGCCCATCTCGCTCACCGGAACCCTGCTCTCGATTCGCCTCCCCAGCGCCCGAGGGCTTTCGCTCGACGATCTCGGCGCCGCAGGATTCTTTGGCCGGGTGCAGGTAGCGGAGGTGCGCGAGTTGGTTGCCCGGCGAACCAACGTGCTCATCACCGGGGCTGCGGGCAGCGGCAAGACGACCTTGCTTGCCGCACTCCTCGGTGAGGCGGGAGTGACTGAGCGCATCATCGCGATCGAGGATGTCGCTGAGTTGCGTCCGCGGCATCCACACTTCGTATCGCTCGAAGCCCGGCAGCCCAACCTCGAGGGTGCCGGGGGTCTCGGTCTGGCTCGGCTGCTGCGCGAGGCGCTACGGATGCGTCCGGATCGGCTCGTGCTCGGGGAGTGTCGTGGCGAGGAGATTCGCGAGCTGCTCTCCGCCCTCAACACCGGTCACGACGGAGGGGGTGGCACGCTGCACGCCAATTCCCTCGACGATGTTCCCGCACGCCTCGAGGCGCTCGGTGCGCTTGCCGGGTTGGACGGCACGGCGGTCGCGCGGCAGGCGGTCAGCGCGTTTGGAGCAGTCTTGCACCTCGAGCGCGTGGGCGGCCTCCGGCGTTTGGCGGGGGTTGCGACCCTCGCACTCGACGCCACGGGTCGGCTGGCGGTCAGCGGGTGAGAGCGCGACAGTCTCGGCAATCCGCCGCGCAGGCGGCAAGCGCCCTGTCGGCGGTGGCGAGCACGACTCAACGCCTCGCGGTGCTGCTCGGGGCTGGCGTGGCTCCGCTCTCGGCGTGGCGACACGTCGCCGTCGGATCACCGTCGCTCGTGCCAGCAGCGGTCGTGGGCGTGGAGCCTGCACGCATCCCGGCGGCGATCGCGTCCGCCGCGGCGGCGCTGCCCCAACTCGAGTCGCAGGCGTGGCGCGGACTCGCCGCGGCATGGGCGGTTGCAACGGATGCCGGTTCGCCCCTCGCCCCGAGCCTCACCTCCTATGCCCGGTCGCTGCGCGCTCTGACGCAGGCCCAGCGCGATGTGACGGTCGCCCTAGCCGGACCTGTGGCAACCGCCCGAATCGTGATGGTCCTGCCGATCGTCGGGCTACTGTTCGGGTTGGCCCTGGGCTTTGACACTCTGCGCACCCTGACAACGACCCCACCCGGTTGGGTGTGTCTCGGGGCGGGTGGCCTGGGCCTCGTCGTTGCCCACCGCTGGAACCGCCGACTCGTGTTGGCTGCGCAGCCGGCCGACGCCACGCCCGGTCTCTACCTCGATCTCGCGGCGATAGCGGTTGCCGGCGGAGGTTCACTCGATCGGGCGGTGGAAGCGGTTCGCGCGTCAGGGCAGCGGTACGGGGTGCAAGTTGGCGACCTCGATACGGTGCTCGACTTGTCTCGCCGGGCCGGGGTGCCGGCGGGTGAGCTGTTGCGCAGCGAGGCGGAGGAGGTGCGCCGGGCGGCTCGGTCACACGCTCAGGAGAACGCGGCGGCGCTCGCGGTGCGGCTCATGTTGCCGCTCGGATTGTGCATTCTCCCGGCTTTCATGGCGCTGGGGGTCATTCCGCTGCTCATCACGGTCATCTCGTCAACAGTCGGGTCGTTCTGACGCCGTGAACGGGTTGCTGACTCGGCCCTGGCCGCCAGTCAAACCGCGTGATGCTGGGGGAATGAAGAACCTAATCCGATCCGAATCCGGTGCAGCGACTGCCGAATACGCCATTGCGACGCTCGCCGCGGTGGGCTTCGCGGGTTTGCTGGTGGTGATCCTGCGCTCCGAGGAGGTGCGGGGCTTGCTGACCGACATCATTCGCAATGTCCTGCAGCTCCCCGGTTAAGAGGGGGGCAATCGAGGCGGGTAGCGTGACGGCCGAGTTCGCCGTCGCGTTGCCCGCCGTCGTGCTGGTGTTCGCAGCCTGCCTGAGCGGCATGCAGGTGGCGGGTCAGCAGTTGCGCCTTCAGGATGCCGCCGCTCACGCCGCTCGTTCCTTGGCGCGGGGCGAACTCGCGTCGGCGGCAGCGGCACGGGCCTCTCGGGAGGTGCCGGGCGCATCCATCGCACCGCACCTCGAGGGGGATCTCCTCTGCGTCAGGTTGAGCGCCCCCGCCATTTTCGGGCTCACGATTTCCGCGAGCAGCTGCGCCTTGGCCGGTGGGCAGTGAGC
>JBBQZJ010000153.1:0-5789 GCA_038207805.1 Actinomycetales bacterium
GGCCACTTCTACCGCAGCCTCGGCCTGACGATTCTTGAGGGCTACGGCCTCACTGAAACCACTGCACCGATCTCGGTGAACGTACCCTCGAACTTCAAGATCGGTAAGGTTGGTCCGCCGCTCCCCGGCGTTTCGGTGCGAATCGCCGACGACGGAGAGATTCAGGCCAAGGGTGTCTGTGTGTTCGACGGCTACTGGAAGAACGAGGCTGCCACGAAGGAGACCTTCGATGGCGAGTGGTTCAAGACCGGTGATATCGGCACAATCGACGACGACGGGTATCTCGAGATCACCGGTCGCAAGAAGGAGATCATCGTCACAGCAGGTGGCAAGAATGTCGCCCCCGCAGCACTCGAAGATCCGATCCGCGCGAATCCGATCATTGGGCAGGTGATCGTCGTCGGCGACCAGAAGCCCTACATCTCGGCTCTCATCACCCTCGACGAAGAGATGCTTCCGGCCTGGCTCAAGAACAACGGACTCGACCCGGCAATACCTCAGGATGAGGCCGCCAAGCTGCCCGAGGTTCTTGCCGAGATCCAGCGTGCCGTGGATGCCGCGAACGCCAAAGTGTCGCGCGCCGAGTCGATTCGCAAGTTCCGCGTACTCGACGCCGATCTCACCGAAGCGAGCGGTCACCTGACGCCGAAGCTGAGCATCAAGCGCAACGTGATCATGCAGGACTTCGCGACCGAGGTCGAAAGCATGTACACCGAGCAGCCCGCCACGGAAGGCGTCTCGCTCAGCGGCTAGAACCAGTCGGCGAGTCGAATCTGTCGCATGGCCTCGCGCTTGATCTCGGGCGCGAGGCCTTCGATGTAGAGGTGCCCGTCGAGATGATCGACCTCGTGCTGAAGAGCTTGCGCCATTAGACCCTCACCGGTGACCTCGATGGGCTCCCCAGCGAGGTCGATGCCCACCACGCGCGCGTGCGGGTAGCGAAGGCGCGGGAAATAGAAGCCGGGCACCGACAGGCATCCCTCGTCCACTTCCTCGAGATCCCCCGTGACTTCGACGAGCACCGGATTAATGACGTAGCCCACGCGATCGTCCACGTTGTAGCTAAAGGCACGCAGCCCCACGCCGATCTGATTCGCGGCAAGTCCGGCGCGACCCGGTACACGCACGGTCTCGAGAAGATCCTCGATCAGAGCGGCCGCTTTGGGATCACCGGGAACGATCGCGTCACACCGCGACCGCAGCACGGGGTCACCGAAGAGGCGGATGGTTCGTTCTGCCATCGATTCAGGCGTCCCGCTGTTGCGGAAGTCCGTCGACGACAAGTGCCGCGAGCTCGCGCGCAGATTCTCTGGTCAGGGGCTTGAGCTCGTGGAAGTCGATCATCGATCCCGTGGCGAGTGCGGGATCGTATGGCACTCGCACGATCTCGCGAACGCGCGACCGGAAGTGCGCCTCGATTTCCTCGAGCTTTACCAGATTGGTGCCGTGCGTGGCGGTGTTGAGGGCGACGATGGCGTTCTTTACGAGCCCGGCATACCCGTTGGACTCGAGCCAAGTGAGTGTCTCTGACGCCAGTCGCGCTTCGTCGACACTGCCTCCCGAGACCACGACGATCGAGTCGGCCCGGTTCAGGGTGGCCTTCATGACGGAGTGCACTATTCCGGTGCCGCAGTCGGTAATGACCACCGAGTAGAAGCGCGCGGCCAGATCCGCAACGATCTCGTAGTCGCGTTCGTCGAACGCATCGGCGACCATCGGATCGGCATCGGATGCGAGCACATCCAGTCGAGTATCGTCACGGGAGATAAGGGTCTGAAACTCACTGAACGAACGAATCGTGCTCGCCCGGGTCACGACATCGCGCACCGTGGCCCTGGTGGACTTAGGGATGCGCTCGGCGAGCGTGCCACGGTCCGGGTTGGCGTCGATCGCGATGACGCGGTCTTCGCGCACATCCGCCATGGCCATTCCGAGCAAGGCGGATATGGTCGTCTTGCCTACTCCCCCCTTGCGCGTGAGCACGGGAATGAACCGCGCCTCCCCGTCGAGGTGCTTGCCGATGCGTGCATCGATCGCCTTCCGCTGACGAACGCGCAGTGAGTCCCCAACGTTCACGAGGTGCAACGTAGCGTCGTACAGGAGCTTTTGGAGGAAACCCTCCGGCGCTGGCTTGCGCCGGCTGCGCCCCTGCTCGATAAGGCGATCGGCGGTGAGCATGGACGCCGGTTCGGGAGTTGCTGAGACCTCGCCGCGCTGCCGCCCTCGGCGACTGTAGACCTGATCGGGCTCGGGCAATGAGGGAATGTGCGGCGCCGGTTCCGGCTCGGGATGCACGGCGACGTCGGCGGCGACTACCGTGACCGTAGTCGTGGCGGGCGTCGAATCGGTGACCGCGTCGGGACTCACGGCGATGTCGTGGATGGCAACGGCAGCCTCGTGAGCCGGCGCCTGGTGCACCTCGGCGGGAAGCGCGATGGTAAAAGTGAAGTTGTCGGTCGCGTCCGGCTCCATGACGATCGACCCGCCATCTGACTCGGGCGACTCGAGCTCATCCTTCTTGTTTCTAGTGGCCACGTCACGATCCTTTCGAGAACAAAGACCCCAGTTTATCGTGACAATGCATCACCCGCCCGCGGAGTCTACGACTCGATGACGACCAACAGGTCACCGGCGTCGACTTGCTGGGTTGAGGGGATGGCCAGGCGGCGCACGATTCCTGCGACGTTGGCGGTTATTGCAGCCTCCATTTTCATGGCCTCGATGGATGCCACGCTCTGGCCGACCTCGACGCTGTCGCCCTCCTGCACCTGCAACGTCACGACTCCCGAGAACGGCGCTGCGACGTGACCCGGCTTCGAGGCATCCGCCTTTTCGGCGGCAGTGCTATCGACTGCTATCGACAGGTCACGAACAAATACCGGTCGAAGGTGCCCGTTCAGTGTGGACATCACAGTGCGCATGCCCTTGTCATCGGCTTCGCCGATCGCCTCGAGCCCCACAAACAGGCTCACGCCCTTGGCGATGTCGACGACGTGCTCTGTGCCCTGCCGAAGCCCGTACAGGTAGTCCACGGTGCTCAGCACCGACAGGTCGCCATACTGTTCCCGACCATCCAAGAAGATCTGGGTTGGTGCGGCGAACAGAAGTCGGTTGAGCGCGCTGCGACGCTCCGCAGACTCGCCGTGCAGTGCCGCGGCATCCTCGGCCCCTACCGGCTCGACTCCGATCTTTATCGTCTTGCCCTTGAGTACCTTGGTGCGGAAAGGCTCCGGCCACCCACCGGGTAGTTCACCGAGTTCCCCAGCCATAAAGCCGATCACCGAGTCGGGAACGTCGTACTTGTCGGGGTTCTGTTCAAAATCGTCGGGGTCGGCGTCGGCTGCGGCAAGTGCCAGGGCGAGGTCACCTACGACCTTCGACGAGGGCGTGACCTTAGGAGGCCTCCCGAGAATGCGACTCGCTTCAGCATACAAGTCCTCGATCTTTTCGAACTGATCGCCCAGTCCGAGTGCCATGGCCTGTTGACGGAGGTTCGAGAGCTGCCCACCCGGGATCTCATGCTTGTATACGCGCCCGGTCGGCCCGGGCAGCCCGGACTCGAACGGCTTGTACACGTGTCGAACGGCCTCCCAGTAGGGTTCTAGGTCCGAAACGGCGCGCAACGAGATCCCGGTGTCGCGCTCGGTGTGGGCGAGAGCGGCGACCAGAGCGGATGCCGACGGCTGGCTGGTGGTGCCTGCCATGGGCGCGCTCGCGACATCCACAGCATCGGCCCCGGCCCGGGAGGCCGCCAGCAGGGTGGCTAGCTGCCCTCCAGCGGTGTCGTGGGTGTGAACGTGAACCGGGAGGTCGAATCGCTCCCGAAGGGCCGTGACGAGCGTCGCAGCCGCCTCCGCGCGCAGCAGGCCGGCCATGTCCTTGATCGCAAGGATGTGCGCGCCGGTCTCGACAATGTGCTCGGCCAAGCGCAGGTAGTAGTCGAGGGTGTAGAGCTTCTCGCCGGGATCGAGCAGGTCAGCCGTGTAGCAGAGAGCGACCTCAGCCACCGTGCTGCCCGTTGCCAGAACTGCGTCGATCGCCGGTCGCATCTGAGAGACGTCGTTGAGTGCATCGAAAATGCGGAAGATATCGACACCGGTGGCGGCCGCTTCACGCACAAACGCGTCGGTCACCTCCGTGGGATACGGCGTGTAGCCCACGGTGTTGCGCCCGCGCAACAGCATCTGGATGGCGATGTTGGGTAGGGCATCCCGCATCGTCTCCAAGCGCTCCCACGGATCTTCGCCCAAGAACCGCAGTGCAACGTCGTAGGTCGCCCCGCCCCAGGCCTCAACAGACAGCAACTCGGGCGTCAAGCGAGCCACGTGCGGCATGACGGCGACCAGATCGGTCGTGCGAACCCGCGTGGCCAACAGCGACTGGTGAGCGTCGCGGAACGTTGTATCGGTGACGGCAAGCGCCGTTTGCGCGCGCAGTGCGCTGGCGAACTTGGTTGGTCCCAGATCGAGCAGGCGCTGACGCGAACCCGCCGGGGCCTCGGACTCCAGGTCGACCAGGGGAAGCTTGAGAGTGGGGCTAATGACGGAACCGCCATCGCCGTAGGGCTGGTTGACCGTGACCTCGGCCAACCAGTTGAGGATCTTGGTTCCGCGGTCCTTCGACTGGCGCCCGGTCAGCATCCACGGCCGTTCCTCGATAAACGACGTACTGAGGTCGCCCGCAATGAAATCGGGGTCGTCGAGCACCGCCTGGAGGAACGGGATGTTCGTCGTGACGCCGCGCAGCCGGAATTCCGCGAGGCCGCGACGTGCGCGCACGACGGCAGAAGCGAAATCGCGGCCTCGGCAGGTCATCTTCACGAGCATCGAATCGAAGTGCGGGGAGATTTGAGCTCCCGCGGCGACGGTGCCGCCGTCGAGTCTGATGCCAGCGCCGCCCGGAGACCGGTAGGTCGTGATTTTTCCGGTGTCTGGTCGGAAGCCCGAGGCCGGATCCTCCGTGGTGATCCGACATTGCAGCGCTGCGCCACGCAGACGCAAGTCTTTCTGTTCGAGCCCGAGCTCGGCGAGGGTTTCGCCGAACGCGATGCGCATCTGCGACTGCACGAGATCGACGTCGGTGACCTCTTCGGTAACCGTGTGCTCCACCTGGATGCGGGGATTCATCTCGATGAAGACGTGCTGGCCCTGACGCTCCCCCGCGGTATCCAGAAGAAACTCGACCGTGCCGGCATTGACGTAGTTGATCGACTTCGCGAACGCGATGGCGTCTCGGTACATCGCCTGCCGGATTCCCTCATCCAGGTTGGGTGCCGGGGCGATCTCGATGACTTTCTGGTGTCGGCGCTGCACAGAACAGTCCCGCTCGAACAGGTGAACCGTGGCGCCCTGGGCGTCAGCAAGAATCTGCACCTCGATGTGCCGGGGGCGAACCACGGCCTGCTCGAGAAACATGGTCGGATCGCCGAAGGCACTGTCAGCCTCGCGCATCGCCGCCTCGAGTGCATCGCGAAGGTCTTCTGGCTTGTCAACGCGACGCATCCCTCGGCCGCCACCCCCGGCGACGGCCTTTGCGAAGATGGGGAAACCGATATCTGCGGCGCCATTCAGCAGCTCCTCGATGTCGGTGGACGCGGGTGTCGACCTGAGCACGGGAACGCCGGCGGCGATGGCGTACTCCTTCGCTGTGACCTTGTTGCCGGCCATTTCGAGCACGCTCGTCGGAGGCCCAATGAACGTAATGCCCGCGGCGGCCGCCGCCTGAGCGAGATCGGGATTCTCGGACAGAAATCCGTACCCGGGGTAGATCGCATCCGCCCCCGATTGCTT
>JBBQZJ010000154.1:0-5786 GCA_038207805.1 Actinomycetales bacterium
ACGGGGATTGCGCCTGTAGCTGCAACGTTGCGGAAGGCCTCCGCGAGCGCGAGTTGCGCCCCTTTGTAGGGGTCGAGCTGGCAGTACCGGCCATTGGCGTCGGTCGCGACCGCGAAGCCGAGACCCGATTCCTCGTCGACGCGAACCATCCCACCGTCGTCCGGGAAGCTCAGTGCGGTGTTGCCCATGACGTAGCGGTCGTACTGGTTCGTCAGCCAGCTCTTGTCGCTGAGGTTGGGCGAGCCGAGCAGGGTCAGGAAGTCGGCTCGCAGGTCGGTGGAGCGCGGCAGGCGGGCCGCGGTGTCCGCTTGGAGCGCGTCGAGCCAGATCGGGTAGGCGACGGGGCGCTCATACACGGGTCCGTCGACGGCGACCGTGCGGGGCTCGACGTTGACGATCTCTTCGCCGTGCCAGTTGATGATGAGGCGGCCGGTATTCGTGACCTCGCCGAGAACACTGGTTTCGACATCCCATTTGGCTGTGACGGCGAGAAAGCCGTCGAGCTTGTCGGGAGTCACGATCGCCATCATGCGCTCCTGGCTCTCCGACATGAGGATCTCCTCGGCGGTCAGCGTCGGGTCGCGCAGCAGAACCTTCTCGAGCTCGATGAACATGCCGCCGTCGCCGTTCGAGGCCAGCTCGCTCGTCGCGCAGCTGATGCCGGCGGCCCCGAGATCCTGGATGCCCTCGACGAGTTCGCCCGCGAACAGCTCGAGGCAGCACTCGATGAGAACCTTTTCGGCGAACGGGTCGCCGACCTGCACCGCCGGGCGCTTGGTCGGTCCCCCCTCGGAGAATGAGTCGCTGGCCAGAATGGATGCCCCGCCGATGCCGTCCCCACCGGTGCGAGCCCCGAACAGCACGACCTTGTTGCCCACGCCTCGCGCGTTGGCGAGGTGCAGATCCTCGTGGCGCAGCACTCCGACGGCAAGCGCGTTCACCAGAGGATTGGCCTGATACACCGGGTCGAACCAGGTCTCCCCGCCGATGTTGGGAAGGCCGAGACAGTTGCCGTAGAACGAGATGCCCGAGACGACTCCGTGCACGACGCGGGCGGTGTCTGGGTTATCGATGGCGCCGAAGCGCAGCGCGTCCATGACCGCTACCGGGCGCGCGCCCATGGAAATGATGTCGCGAACAATGCCGCCCACGCCCGTCGCGGCACCCTGAAACGGTTCGATGTAGCTGGGGTGATTGTGGCTCTCGATCTTGAAGGTGACCGCCCAGCCGTTGCCGACATCCACGACGCCGGCGTTCTCACCCATGCCCACCATGAGGTTCTTCTTCATGGTGTCGCTGACCTTCTGGCCGAACTGCCGCAGGTAGATCTTCGAGCTCTTGTACGAGCAGTGCTCGCTCCACATGACCGAGTACATCGCGAGTTCGCCACTCGTGGGGCGGCGGCCGAGAATGCTCTTGATCTGCTCGTACTCGTCGGTCTTCAGCCCGAGCGCAGCGTACGGCTGCTCCTTGTCAGGGGTGGCTGCGGCATTCGACACGGTGTCGGCCCCGCGAGAGGTGATGGTCACGAAGCTCCAGGAAGTCGGTTGCCGGATGAGACGATCCTACCGGTGCGTCTTACGCCCACTCGCCGGTGAGCGCTGTCGCACATCGGGCGGCAAGTGCCGCGAACCGTTCCCGTTCGACGCTGTCGTAGGCCACTGCGTCGACCGAAGTCTTGAGTCGTTCGAACTGCTCGCGAACGTCGTTGCGGCGGTCGGGTTGTGTCGTGCGGTAGGCGACCTCGCGGATCAGTTGAAAGAGGCGAGCCGCGACATCCGGGTCGGATACTCCATACCGGCGAGGTTGTTCCAGCGCGGTCTCCATGAGCGTGCCGAACTCGTGGGTGCGGAGGATTACGCGCACAATGTCGCCGTCGTCGGTCAGGGCGACCGGCTGGGGTGGGAGCGCCGCGAGGTCGCCGAGAATCGCAGAGAGGTGACTCAGAACGTGCACGGCCGTCGTCGGGTCGTTGATCCCAGGCGAGACCGCGCGGGCCGCTATGTCGGCAAGTTGTCGAATCCCAAAGCCGATGTCTTGGCTAGCGGTCCGTTCGTACGCCAGCGTGAACGCTCGAGATATGTCTCGACCGAGCGCTTCCGTCTCCTCCGGATCCCGGTGGAACAGAACATCCCGAGGCCACCATCGGGCGACCGGGGTATCCCGGACGACGCTGTGCCCGACCGCGTTCTCTTCTTCGATGACAATGTCTTCCCGAACTGCGATCGTCACAAGGTGGGAGCGATCGACTCCAGTGATGAAGCCCGAACGACGGGCGAGACCGAGCTCCCATCGAGTCGGCCGAAGGGTGTCCGGGATCGCAGGGGTGCCTTCGCCCTCCGTGGCGCTGATGAGCGCGATCGTTCGGGAGGTCTCGCTATGCACCTGCCGCATGGTCGTCTCCACGCGCAACTGGCGTGCCAGATGAGCGAGGAAGAAGGTGAGCATCACCACGCTGAAGATGGTCAAAACCGAGGCGAGAGTCACGGCGATGCGGGGCACCTGGGGGTCACCGGTGGGCGTGCCGTCCTGAACCGTCCTGAGAACGGTGAGAGCGTATGCGAAAGTTCCGACGAACAGTGCGAGCGTCGCATGAACGGTCCGGTCCCTCGAAAACGTGCGCATAATGCGAGGGGATGCCTGACTGCTCGCCAGTTGGAGGGCCACGACCGTGAGGGAGAACGTCAGTGAGGTGGCGGTGATCAGCGAGCCGGAGATCGCTCCGAGCACCGCCCGCGCGCTGTCAACCCCTCCCGCGAAAAGCAGGGCGAGAAGCGAAATCGGCAAATCAGAATCGACGGCACGGTCGACTAACGGCAGGGCGATCCCGAGGCCAACCCCGACCACGATCGCCGCGAGCGGCACAGGCCAGAGTTCGGTCTCGAAACTCTCCCTGAGTGACGCGAGCGTGCGCTTGAAAGACTTCCAACGCACGCCTTTGAGGGTACCTGTGGCCATGCCCGCCTCTCCTGTTCGCGCTCATGTTGGGCTTACAGTCAACCAGAACGGTTCTGACTTGTTGCCAGCGAGTGGGGGCGAGCGGTCACATCGGCGGTCGTGATCAGCGCAATCCCGCGGCTCGTGCGAAGCTAGACGGGTGCCTGCCGCCACCGTCGACACCACCGCCCGCCCTACCCTGTCGTGGTCGCTCATCCCGGCCGTGTTGCTCTCTGGGTCGGCGCCGCTCATCTTCGCCTTTCGGGGACTCTCGATCACGCAGACCGTCGCCGGGTACGGGATGCTCGTGGCGGCCGTCGCCCTCGCTTGGCTGTTCGATAGACGTGCGCTGAGTGCCGGACTGTTCAAGGATCTGCTGCTCATTGCCGTCGGGATGGTTATCGTCAGTACGGTCTCTGTCGAGGCGGACATTTCGTGGGGCAACTTCTTCTTGCTCGGCTTTGTGTTGGCGTCGGCGGTGGCGGTGCCGTATCTCATCTCGCGCTTCGTGTTTCGCGATCGGGCCATCCGATTTCCCTGGCGAGGCGGCTGGCCGTGGAGTCGCGTGCAGTGGGGATACCTCTTCCTCGTGCTGTTTCTCGGCTGGCTGATCCTGCCGTTCTATTTCATTACCTCCGGCGTGTACCTGAACTGGCCCAACGTGGTCGCGTTCGACGAGATCGCGCGGCTCTTCGTCGGGGTCAACGCGGTCGGAACGTGGGACGAGCTGTTCTTCATCCTCACGGTCTTCGTATTGCTCAAGCGGCACTTCCCGGTCTGGCAGGCCAACCTCTTGCAGATGGTGATCTTCGTGTCGTTCCTCTGGGAGCTCGGCTATCAGGCCTGGGGTCCGCTGCTCACGATTCCGTTTGCGCTCTTGCAGGGCTGGATCTACTCGAAGACGAAGTCGCTCCCGTACGTGCTCACGGTGCATCTGCTGTTTGATGCCGTGGTGTTCCTCGTGATTGTGCACGCCCGAAACGACGGGGTTTTCCCGTTCTTCCTGATCTCGCCTTAGGTGCCGGGATTCGATAGGCGCTTCGCGCCACCGGGCCAGCGGCGGTCAACCGGCGGCGAGAGTTAGCGCCCCGATGGCGCTCGTGAAGAACGTGAGCCCATCGGTGCCCGAGCGCATCGCCAGTGCGGTGTCCGGCCCGAAGCCTTCCTCGGTGGCGTGCTCGGGATGCGGCATGAGGCCGACGACGTTACCGCGCTCATTCGTGATTCCGGCTATGTCATTCGCTGAGCCGTTCGGGTTCACATCGAGGTAGCGGAACACCACGCGGCCGTCACCCTCCAAGCGGGCGATGGTGTCGGCATCGGCGATGAAGCCACCCTCACCGTTCTTCAGCGGAATCGTGATCTCTTGGCCTTCGGTGAACCCGTTCGTCCACGCCGTCGACACATTCTCGACGCGCATCCGCTGGTCCCGGCAGATGAAGTCGCCGTGGTCATTGCGAATCAGACCGCCGGGAAGTAGGTGCGCCTCGACGAGGATCTGGAATCCGTTGCAGATGCCGAGCACGGGCATCCCATCGTTCGCGGCGTCAATGACCTCGCTCATGATAGGGGAGCGCGCGGCGATCGCCCCGCAGCGCAGGTAGTCGCCGTAGCTGAAGCCACCCGGCAGCACGATTGCGTCGACGCCTTTGAGATCGTGCTCGCCGTGCCACAGTGCCACTGACTCCGCGCCGGCGAGGCGCACGGCGCGCTGCGCGTCACGGTCGTCGAGCGAACCGGGGAAGGTGATCACGCCGATCCGCACCGTCAATGGGTCTCCCCGGCGGCCACGGTCTCGGTACCGAGAGCATGAACGCTCACGACTTCCTCGATCACGGTGTTGGCGAGCATGTCCTCGGCGAGAGCCCGCGCTTGGGCAAGCACTGCCTCGTCGATCGGGCCGTCCACGGTCAACTCGAAACGTTTGCCGATCCGGACTGCGCTGAAGTGGCCCGTGCCCAAGCGGCTGAGGGCTGCCGCAACGGCCTTGCCAGCGGGATCGAGAAGCTCGGCCTTGGGCATGACTTCGACGACGATGGTGGGCACCTGTGACTCCCGCAAGATTGTCGGTCGGTTGATGGCTCCAGTCTAGAGCGCGATCACGTGGTCGGCCCGCGCCACGGTCGCCTCGATGATGCGGGCATTGGTTTCGTCGGGACCGAGTGCCCATGCGCGCGCGTCGTCCGGCGTCTTGCCGTACCTAACGTGTCGCTCGATCAGTCGCTGCACCCGGATGCCGTGGTCCACCCGCACGAACACGGTGAGGTCGAGGAGGGGTGCCACCCGCTCCCAGCCCCCCGTTTCGAGCAGCAGGTAGTTTCCCTCAACCACCACCGTTGTCGATAACTCAGGCAGAATTCGGATGGCACCGGGTATGGGCTCCTCCTTTTCGCGGTCGAAGCCCGGTGCCGACACCGGATTGCAGGAGTTATCGACAGCGGTAGCCGAGGCAGCAGCGGTAGCCGAGGCAGCAGCGGTAGTCGAGGCAGCAGCGGGAGCCGAGGCAGCAGCGGGAGCCGCCGGCATCGCACGCACGGCCGCCAGGGTTGCGAGAAAGGCGTCCACGTCGAAGGTATCGGGCGCACCCATCCGGTCCCGTATCCCGAGTTGCCTGAGTCGAGCCTGCGGCAGGTGGAAGCCGTCCATGGGCAGCAGCGTGGCCGACGGCAGTAGCGCGACGAGCTTGGCAGCGATTGTCGACTTGCCGGCACCGGGCGATCCGACGATGCCGACCAGCCGTCTCTGCGATGGCAGTTTCTTGACGAAATCGGCCAGCGAATCGATCGATCCGAAGTCGGTCACGTTCTCACGGTAGAGCAGAATGTGGGGGTGAGCGATGTTGCATTGCA
>JBBQZJ010000155.1:0-5748 GCA_038207805.1 Actinomycetales bacterium
ACATGGTTGAGGCGCTCGTTCTCCAGAAGGAGGACAAAGAGGGCCGCCTCATCCTGTCCAAGAAGCGCGCGCAGTACGAGCGTGCGTGGGGTGATGTCGAGAAGATCAAGGATGCCGATGGCATCGTCACGGGTTCAGTCATCGAAGTCGTCAAGGGCGGCTTGATCGTCGACATCGGTCTGCGCGGATTCCTTCCGGCATCCCTTATTGAGCTTCGTCGAGTGCGCGACCTCACTCCGTACCTCGGCCAAGACATCGAGGCGAAGATCCTCGAGCAGACCCAGAGCGAGAGCCGCACAACATTCCTCAATAACCTCGCCAAGGGCCAGGTTCGTAAGGGTGTTGTGTCCTCCATCGTCAACTTTGGTGCGTTCGTTGACCTCGGTGGTGTGGACGGTCTCGTTCACGTATCCGAACTGTCGTGGAAGCACATTGAGCACGCGTCCGAGGTCGTCGAGGTAGGTCAAGAGGTCACCGTCGAGATTCTCGAGGTTGACCTCGAGCGCGAGCGTGTGTCGCTGTCGCTGAAGGCCACTCAAGAGGACCCCTGGCAGGTATTCGCGCGCACGCACGCGATCGGTCAGGTCGCTCCGGGCAAGGTCACCAAGCTTGTTCCGTTTGGCGCGTTCGTTCGCGTGGCCGAGGGTATCGAGGGTCTGGTTCACATCTCAGAACTCTCGGGCAAGCACGTCGAACTCGCCGAACAAGTCGTGTCTGTCGGTGCAGACGTGTTCGTCAAGGTGATCGACATTGACCTCGAACGTCGCCGCATATCGCTCTCGCTGAAGCAGGCGAACGACGGCGTCGACCCGGAGGGAACCGAGTTCGACCCGGCTCTCTACGGAATGCTCACCGAGTATGACGACCAGGGTAACTACAAGTACCCCGACGGCTTCGACCCCGAAACCCAAGAGTGGAAAGACGGCTTCGAGCCGCAGCGTGAGAAGTGGGAGCTGGAGTACGCAGCTGCTCAGGGGCGCTGGGAGCAGCACAAGAAGCAGGTTGCTGCCGCCGCTCTCGAAGTTGATCATGTCGGCGAAGTCCCGGCCGGTGCATCCTCGTTCTCCAGCGATGAGTCAACCGTGGGTGCCGGAACGCTTGCCGACGATGAGTCGCTCGCAGCCCTGCGCGAGAAGCTCTCGAACAACTCCTAACACGGGACAACTTCAACGGCCGGTCCTTTCGGGGGCCGGCCGTTGTGTCGTCCTCAACGAAATCCGTCGTCGTCGAGATCCGACCTACAGTGCGGGGTTGTCGAGTTTCCGTTCGCGCCCCCGTCGCCGAGATCTTCGTACCCCCGCGACCAGCGCAACCACCAAGCCACCCAATACCACGAGCACGAGAATCGGGAAGATCAGCGCGAGAAAGCTGAGAACTACACTGCCGAGGTCTTCCGCGGTACTGACGACGGGAGCGGCGGTGCCGACGGTAACGGCATTGAGAACCGGGCGAGCGAGCATTTTGGTGACGTGTGTACCCAGGGCAAGGACCACCCCAATCGCAATGGGCACCCACGATCCCGAGGTAAAGAACGAGGCGGGGTCGGTAACGACTGCCGTGCCCGATGCCGAACCGGTTCCAAACGCTATTCCTCCGGCAACCGGTCGAACAACGGTTTGGATGACGTCATTGATCGAATCGACCGCGGGGATCTTGTCTGCCACCACTTCCACTACCAGCAGGACGCCCAGGATGACGAGAACCCACTCATTCTCCAGCCACGCCCAGTTCGCCGGTAGGTCGACGAAGTCGAGGAATCGACCGGCGAGCCCCAGAACGAGCAGCGGAATGTACGCGTTCAGTCCGGCCGCAACGGCGAGTCCAGTCCCGGTCAGAAATTCCATCCGACGAATCCTCTCGCTCTATTGCCGAGGCTAGCATTGCAGAATGTATCTGATCGGGCTCACCGGGGGTATTGCTTCTGGCAAGTCGATCGTGGCTGCTCGCCTTGCCGAACACGGCGCCGTGCACGTCGACGCCGACCTGTTGGCGCGTGAAGTGGTCGAACCCGGCACGGCTGGCCTTGCGGCGATCAGGGAGACATTTGGTCCCAATGTCATCGCCGCTGACGGATCCCTCGATCGCTCCGCTTTGGGCACCGTGATCTTCGCCGACCCAGCGAAGCGGGCGGCCCTGAATTCGATCACTCATCCCGCCGTGTGGGCTCGCGCACAGCAACTATTTGACGAGGCGAACGCACGCGACCCGCACGCGGTAGTCGTCTATGACGTGCCCCTTCTGGTCGAGTCAGTGAAGTCGCGGCCCATGTCGTTCGATCTCGTTGTGGTGGTTCACGCGGAGATGGCTGAACGCATCAGGAGGCTAGTCGAATTGCGGGGGATGACCCGCGAGGAGGCCGCCCACAGGCTCAACTCCCAGGCCAGCGACAGCGAACGCCTCGCCATTGCTGACGTCGTTATCGACAGCAACGGCACGCTTGAGCAAACGCTCATGCAGGCCGACGAGCTTTGGGCCATGGCCGCGGCTTCCGCTGTGAGCGCACACTAGGCGATGTTGTCGGAGGTCGTGCCTAAGCTCTAAGGATGGAGCCCACGCGATCGGTTCGGCCGTTTGAGGTCGTGAGTGAGTACATTCCGAGCGGCGATCAGCCGCAGGCCATTGCCGAACTGGCGCATCGCATCAACGCGGGTGAGACCGATGTTGTGCTTCTCGGCGCGACCGGTACCGGAAAGTCGGCAACGACCGCGTGGCTGATCGAGCAGGTTCAACGGCCGACGCTGGTTCTATCGCACAACAAGACTCTCGCGGCCCAACTCGCCAATGAGTTCCGCGACCTCATGCCCAACAACGCGGTCGAATACTTTGTCTCGTACTACGACTACTACCAGCCCGAGGCCTACATTCCCCAGACCGATACCTTCATCGAGAAGGACTCATCGATCAATGCCGAGGTGGAGCGCTTGCGCCACTCCACGACCAACTCGTTGCTGAGCCGACGCGATGTCGTTGTCGTGTCGACGGTGTCGTGCATCTACGGCTTGGGTGCCGCTGAGTCTTACCTCGAAGCCATGATGTCGCTTCAGGTCGGCATGCGCATCGACCGTGAGACGCTCATCCGAAAATTCGTTTCCATGCAGTACCAACGAAACGACTACGACTTCTCCCGCGGCACGTTCCGGGTGCGCGGCGACACGATTGAAATCATCCCGGTGTATGAGGAACTCGCCATCCGAATTGAGATGTTCGGCGACGAGGTCGAGGCGATTTACGCGCTGCATCCACTCACTGGAGAGGTCGTGCGTGCGATGGATGCCGTATCGGTCTTTCCCGGCACCCACTACGCGGCGAGTCCTCAAACCATTCAGCGAGCGATCGGCACAATCCAGGAGGAGTTGGCCGAGCGACTGCAGGAGCTCGAGCGCCAAGGCAAGTTGCTCGAGGCGCAACGGTTACGAATGCGCACGACATTCGACATCGAGATGATGGAGCAGATCGGCTTTTGCAACGGTATCGAGAACTATTCCAGGCACATGGACGGAAGGGCGCCCGGTGAGGCCCCTCATTGTCTGCTCGACTACTTTGCCGAAGACTTCCTCGTGGTGATAGACGAGTCGCACGTTACGGTGCCACAGATCGGCGCGATGTATGAAGGGGATGCCTCGCGCAAGCGCACCCTCGTAGAGCACGGCTTCAGGCTGCCGAGCGCAATGGATAACCGCCCGCTGAAGTGGGAGGAGTTCCTCTCGCGTGTCGGACAGAAGGTCTATCTGTCGGCGACGCCCGGCAAGTACGAACTCGGAATTACGGACTCGATCGTCGAGCAGGTCATTCGCCCTACCGGTCTCGTCGACCCGCAAATCGTCGTTAAGCCCTCCAAAGGCCAGATCGACGATCTGCTCGAGCAGATTCGGGTGCGGGTCGAAAAGAACGAACGGGTCTTGGTAACCACCCTGACCAAGAAGATGGCAGAAGAGCTCACCGAGTTTCTGGGGGAGCACGGTGTGCGAGTCCGCTATCTGCACTCAGACGTCGACACCCTACGCCGAGTGGAGCTGCTCACCGAACTTCGCCAAGGGGTTTACGACGTGCTTGTGGGCATCAATCTGCTGCGCGAGGGTCTCGACCTTCCCGAGGTGTCGCTGGTCGCAATCCTTGACGCAGACAAGGAAGGATTCCTGCGCTCGGGCACCTCTCTCATCCAGACCATCGGCCGGGCCGCTCGCAATGTCTCAGGCGAGGTGCACATGTATGCCGACGTGATGACCGACTCGATGGCTAAAGCAATCGATGAGACGACTCGTCGCCGCGACAAGCAAATCGCCTACAACGTCGAGCGCGGCATCGATCCGCAGCCATTGCGCAAGAAGATCGCTGACATAACAGACCAGATCATGCGCGAGTCACAGGACACCGCGGCGGTGCTTGCTGGCAAATCGGACTCGAGCCGCAAGCGCGCACCCACGCCGAATCTCAGGCGCGAAGGCCTGGCCGCCGAGGGCGGCAACGATCTGGAGACCATCATCGCGGACCTCAATGCGCAAATGCTGGTGGCCGCAGGAGAGCTCAAGTTTGAACTCGCCGCCAGACTTCGAGACGAGGTTTCCGACCTCAAGAAGCAGTTGCGGCAGATGGAACAGGCGGGGCACCTGCGGTAGCGCTGCGGGTAAGTTCCCCTGCCGGCGAACGGCGGCGGTCAATGTCGGTGGCCTCGGTAGAATGTAGAGAGTGTCGATCACTCAGCTGACCCCCGGAGAAGACCTCGACGAAAGCAGCATGCTCGCGGCGGTAGAAAAGCGAGCCAGCACCCAGCACACGCTCAGCGTTCGGGGTGCGCGAGTGCACAACCTTAAGAATGTCGACCTCGAGATTCCCCGTGACTCGCTCGTCGTGTTCACCGGACTCTCGGGCTCGGGCAAGTCGAGTCTTGCGTTCGACACGATCTTTGCGGAAGGCCAGCGCCGCTATGTCGAGTCGCTCAGCGCCTATGCCCGCCAGTTCCTAGGGCAGGTGGATCGACCGGATGTCGACTTTATCGAGGGCCTCAGCCCCGCGGTGTCGATCGACCAGAAGTCGACCAACAGAAACCCTCGCTCCACCGTGGGCACAATAACCGAAATCTACGACTACATGCGGTTGCTCTGGGCGCGCATCGGTGTGCCGCACTGTCCCGAGTGCGGCGAGAAGATCTCGCGTCAAAGCGTTCAACAGATCGCCGACCAGTTGATGACCCTAGAGTCGGGCACTCGCTACCAGATCGTGAGCCCGGTCATTTCGCAGAAGAAGGGGGAGTTCGTCGACCTATTCTCCGAACTCGCCTCGAGCGGATATTCCCGGGCGATCGTTGACGGCGAGCAGGTTCAGTTGAGCGACCCGCCAACTCTAAAGAAGAGCTACAAGCACGACATTTCGGTGGTGATCGACCGACTGGTTGCTGGGGATGACATCCTGACCCGGCTCACCGACTCTCTCGAGACCGCGTTGCGCCTGACCGACGGCACGGTGGCGATCAACTTCGTCGACGAGACCGGGGACGCGGCCTGGCGCTCGTTTTCCGAGAAGCTGTCGTGCCCCAACAATCACCCCCTGCAGCTGACCGAGATCGAACCGCGCACCTTTTCATTCAACGCACCGTTCGGCGCCTGCCCCGAGTGCTCGGGGCTCGGAACGCGCATGTCGGTTGACGCCGATCTCTTGATTGCGGGTGACACGGTGAGCATTGCCGACGGTGCGATTCTGCCGTGGACGAGCGCTGGCAAGGGCCTATTCAACTATTTCGAGAAGCTCCTT
>JBBQZJ010000156.1:0-5744 GCA_038207805.1 Actinomycetales bacterium
CGATGGGCTCGACCCGCAGGCAGTCGCCTCGCTTGCTAGCCGGCGCACCTACCCTCTCAACTCCAGCTTCACGCCGACGTACAACATGGCGGTTAATCTCATCGAGCAGTTCGGTCGCAACCGAACCCGGGAAATCCTGGAGTCGAGTTTCGCCCAATTTCAAGCCGATAGGGCGGTCGTCGACCTCGCCAGGAAGGTGCGCACTCAGGAGCAGTCTCTTCAGGGATACGCCAATTCGATGACCTGCCATCTGGGGGACTTTCGGGAGTACTCGACGCTGCGTCGCGAACTCACCGACCTCGAGCGAAAGGGCATCTCGAACACCGCGAGCCGCTCAGAGCGAGACAAGCGCCAGCGGCAACTGACCGATCTGCGCCGACGGATGAAACAACATCCCTGCCACGCCTGCCCTGAACGGGAGTCACACGCACGCTGGGCGGAGCGCTGGTGGAAGCTTAAGCGCGAAACAGATCAGATCTCGGTGCAGATTCGTAGCCGCACGGGCGCCGTCGCAAAGATCTTCGACCGTGTCACCGACGTGTTGGTCTCGCTGGAGTATCTTGTGCCCACCAACAACGGGGAATTGGCGCTCAGCCCTCACGGGAGGATGCTGCGGCGCATCTACGGTGAGCGCGACCTCCTGGTCGCCGAAAGTCTGCGGCGCGGGCTCTGGCGCGATTTGGATCCGGCGTCTCTGGCGGCAATGGCCACCACCCTGGTGTATGAGGCCCGTCGCGAGGAAAACTACCCCGGGGATCGCCACCTGCCGCGCGGAGCATTCCGTGAGGCACTCGATCGTACCGGCGACCTGTGGAGCACCCTCGATGACATCGAGCGCGATAACAAACTGCCGGGTAGCCAACCGTTGTCTACCGGACTCGCGTTAGCGATGTATCGCTGGGCCAACGGCACAAGTCTCGACGCGGTGCTTCGGGATGCCGACATGGCGGCCGGCGACTTCGTGCGATGGACCAAGCAGACCATCGACCTGCTTGACCAGTTCTCGGTCGTCGCCGACGGCGATGTCGGTCGCGCCGCACGTCTGGCGCTAGACGCGATTCGCAGGGGCATCGTGGCGTACAGCAGTGTCGCTTAGGCTCTGAACTTGTGATTGCCGAACACGACAGCGCCCGGCCGGTGCTGCCCCTCTGGGCGGCGCTCGTTGTGGCCGCGGCATCCGGCCCAGTACTCGACGCTGGGTTCCCCGACAAGGGTTACTGGCCTCTGACCTTTGTCGGCGTCGGTCTGGTTCTCGTAACTCTTATCGGTCGTCGGTCGAGCTCGGCCCTGCTGGTGGGATTCGTTTCGGGCGCGAGCTTCTACTTCACCCATATTTCGTGGGCCGCGCTATTTCTCGGCCCGCTCCCGATGTCGGCACTCTCGATACTGGAGTCTTTGTTCTTCTCGGCGGGTGCTCTGGCCATCACACTCAGCTACCGCTGGCTTCCGCGCGCCTTTCCGACCCCACTGGGCCGCCTCGGCCTGCTTCCCGTGGTCGTCGCTGGGCTCTGGACCGCCCGTGAGGCCTGGGCTTCGGTCTGGCCATACGGCGGATTCGCGTGGGGTCGGGTCGGACTTTCACAGTCTGACAGCCCGTTCTCACCGCTGTTTTCATGGCTCGGCATCTCTGGCGTGAGCTTTGTGATCGTGCTCGTGGTCGCCGCAGCCGTCGAGGCGATTCGGCTCGACGGTGTTGGGCGGATCGTTCGGGGGAGCGTGCCCGTGGCTCTCGCCGCCGTGGTGCTGGTCATTCCCGCGTGGCAGGTGCCGAGCTCAGAGTCGATTCGAGTCGCCGCCGTGCAGGGCAACGGCAAGGCCGGTTACTTCGACCAGCGGGAGCGCGGCGACCTGTTGCAAGCGCAGTTGGATGCCACAGCCCCGCTGTACGGAACCGACGTTGACGTCGTTCTGTGGCCCGAGGGCTCGAGCGAGGCGAGCCCGATCGATGACAGTTACACGGCGGCCGCCTTCGATTACGTCTCGGAGCAACTGAGTGCGCCTCTAGTGACCTGGGCCGTGACCGAGCGCGAGGGCAAGACCTACAACACGTCCATCCTGTGGGATGCCGGGCGCGGGATGCTGGACTATTACGACAAGCGTCATCCGGTTCCCTTTGGCGAGTACATTCCCGATCGGGCCTTCTGGCGACCGTTCGCACCCGAACTCATCGATTTGGTCGGCCGAGAGTACACGCCGGGCAGCACCGACATGGTCTTCGACGCCAACGGCGTGATCATTGGTATCAACATCTGCTTTGACATCGTCGACGACCAGGTGCTCACCGAGTCGGTAGAACAGGGTGCTCAGGTGATCTTCGCGTCGTCGAACAATGCCGATTTCGGTCGTACCGACGAGAGTGCACAACAGCTGGCTACCGCACGCATCCGAGCGATGGAGTTGGGCCGCAGCGTCGTCAACATCTCGACCGTCGGACTCAGCGCCGTGATCGCCCCTGACGGCACGATCATCGCGCAGCTGCCCTGGTATTCCGCCGGCGCGATGGTCGAGGATGTCGCCCTCGCCGATACCATCACTCCGGCTGTCTTCGCGGGTCGACAGTATGAATGGTTCGTTTCGGGCCTCGGCTTGGGCGGCCTCGTGGCGGCGGGCCTCGGCGCAGCCGTAGTCGGGCGCCGACGCCGTGGGTGAGGCGGGCGGCCCGCGCCCCGGGTCAGAAACCCTCGTCGTCATCCCGACCTATAACGAGGTCGGTAACCTGCGCTCCATCGTCGAACGGCTCCGAGGCGCTGTTACTGACGCAGATCTGCTGATCGTCGACGATGCGAGCCCGGACGGCACCGGCGGCCTCGCGGATCGGCTAGCAGCGACTGACCCTCGTGTGCGCGTGCTCCACCGATCAACCAAGGCGGGGCTGGGCGGCGCTTATTTAGCGGGATTTGCGATCGCGCTCGACGGACCGTACCGGTACGTCGTCGAAATCGATGCCGATGGATCGCACAACCCCTCGAGCCTGCCCGCAATGCTCGCGCTGGCAAACGATGGCAACGATCTCGTCATCGGGTCGCGCTGGGTCGATGGGGGCGCTGTGACGAACTGGCCGGTGTATCGACGAGCTATTTCGCGAGCCGGCAATTGGTACGCCCGGCGTGCACTGCGCTCGAACATCCGCGACATCACCGCGGGCTATCGTGTGTACCGGCTCGACGCTTTGCGCGACCTCGACCTGTCGGATGTGTCATCCCAGGGCTATTGCTTTCAAGTCGAACTGGCGTGGCAACTGGAGCGCACGGGCCACCGGATAGCAGAACACCCCATCACCTTCGTGGAGAGGGTGACGGGGCGATCAAAAATGCACGCTGGCATCGTGGTTGAAGCCCTGCTTCGAGTGACCCTGTGGGGGATCACCGCCGCACTAGGGCTCCGACCGCGAGAACCTAGGCGCCGATCTTCTCCTGGCCTCGGCGAGCCCTGAGGAAGTCAAGGCGCTCTTGCAGGAGTTCCTCAAGCTCGGCACGGGTACGACGCTCGAGGAGCATGTCCCAATGGCTGCGTGGTACTTTCACGTCTGCAGCATCCAGCTCAACCGGCTCGCCGTTGTCTCCGAGCAGAACGCCTTCATGACCGGCCTTCGCTGACTCCCACTGCTGCGGGATCTCGGCGTCGGCGGAAAACATTACTTCGAACTCGGTGCCGTCTGCGGCACGGTACACGCTTTTCTTCCGGGGAGAGAATTCCACGCCCACTTCGCTCTGTAAGCTCTGCGTGCCCAGTCTCATCCCGCGCAAACTACGATCTGCCATTGTGTGGCCTCCTCTTTATCGCCATGGGGTCGATTCATAGTTATAGACCCCTAAGCTGGGCAAACGCTTGCAGCCGCGCTACCTTCTCAGGCGCTTCACAGACTTCGGGCGACCTCGAGGCCCAAGTCGACCCGGTCAGTCACAATTCCGTCGACTCCAATATCCAGTAGTTCGCGCATCCTAAGAGGGTCATTGACGGTCCACACATGTACCTCGACGCCCGCCGCGTGGAGGCGTTCGACCATTCGGCGCGTGGTTACGCGGAGCCCGAGCGCGCGCTCGGGAACCTGCACGGCGACGAGGCCGCGAAGAGCGGAGCGAATGGCGGGGGAGAGGCCCACTTTGCCGGCAAGCAACGCGATGACGAAGCCACGCGCGGATGCCGAACTGACTACGCCGGGAAGTTGGGCAATGGCCGCAGCCCGGCGACCCTCGTTAAACGACGACACAAGCACGCGGTCCGTGGCCCCCAGATCCAGAATCGTCGCAACCGTTGGCCCGACTGCTGCAGCGGATTTGAGATCGATGTTGAATCGCGTCTCGGGGAACGCATCCAGTGCTTCCGCAAGCGAGCAGAAACCCTGTCCGTCGCCGAGGTCGATGCGCCGCAACTCCGGCATGCTGAGCTGTGAAACGCGCACGTTTCGCTGCGCAACGCGATTCAGATCGGGATCGTGGGCGATTACGCTCACCCCATCATGGCTGGAATGCACGTCGGTTTCGATGTACTCTGCCCCGGCCGCTACAGCGTGAGCGAATGCGAGCATTGTGTTCTCCGGCGCCTCGAGGGCCAGCCCGCGATGGGCGAACACCCGAGGCGTATCGAGGGAAAGGTAGCCGCTACTTTGCGGTGGGCGGCTTACCACCGAGGAAGCCCTCGCTAATGCCCTTGAGTGCTTCCGTGAGTTCGGACGGGATGATCCACATCTTGTTCGAGTCACCCTCCGCGAGCTTGGGAAGCACCTGCAGGTACTGGTATGCCAAGAGCTTGGCGTCAGGGTTGCCGGCATGGATTGCACCGAAGACCGTTGTGATGGCCTCCGCCTCACCTTGCGCCCGAAGCACCTGCGCCTTGGCGCTACCCTCCGCTTCAAGAATCGCCGCCTGACGGGCACCCTCCGCGGTCAGGATGGCCGATTGCTTGGTGCCTTCGGCCGTCAGGATGAGGGCGCGACGGTCGCGCTCGGCGCGCATCTGCTTTTCCATCGAATCCTGGATCGACAGGGGCGGGTCAATGGCCTTAAGCTCAACGCGACCGACGCGGATGCCCCACTTGCCGGTGGCCTCATCGAGCACCACTCGCAATTGGCCGTTGATGTTGTCGCGGCTGGTGAGTGCTTCCTCAAGGTTAAGGCCACCGACCACGTTACGCAGGGTCGTCGTGGTCAGTTGCTCGACTGCGCCAAGGTAGTTGGCGATCTCGTACGTGGCGGCGCGCGCATCCGTGACTTGGAAGTAGACGACCGTGTCGATCGAGACGACGAGGTTGTCTTCGGTGATCACCGGCTGCGGCGGAAAGGAGACAACCTGCTCACGCATGTCGATGAGTGGACGCACTCGGTCGATGAATGGCACCAGAATGTTCAGCCCCGGTAGCAGCGTCTTGTGGTACTTACCTAGGCGTTCGACGACGCCGGCGTTGGCCTGCGGGATTATTCGAATCGACCGGAACAGCACCACGATCACGAAGATCGCGAGAACCGCGAGCAGAATGATCACAAATAGCTGACCGATGAATGCTCCTGGGGTAATCATCTTTGGGTCCCTTCCTCGAGGGCAGAGCCCTCCGTTGTTGCTGCTAGTGGAACGACGTATGCGATCGCCCCATCGATTCGGGTGACCGTTGCACGATCTCCTTCGACCAACGTGGCCGATGCCGCCTGAGCCGCGAGGCGCGATGTCCACGTCTCGCCGTTCTCGAGTTTGACCAATCCCGTGCCCTCGACGAAGTCGGTCATCACTCGCGCTCTCTGCCCGTAGAGA
>JBBQZJ010000157.1:0-5738 GCA_038207805.1 Actinomycetales bacterium
TGCTTCGCCGGCAGGATGGCCCGGGCACCCCCGCACCCCTGACGGTCGGGCCGGTGACGCTCGATGCCGCTCGCCGCGAGGTCACGATCGGCGGTGACGAGGTCGCTCTCACGACGACCGAGTTCGACCTGCTCGCCAAGCTGATGTCGTCACCGGGGCAGGTTTTCAGTCGAGAACAGCTGCTATCCAGCGTGTGGGGACACGTCGACTACGGCGGGGGTCGCACCGTCGACGTGCACGTCGCACAGTTGCGATCCAAGCTCGGCCGGAACAATCCCATCCGAACGGTGCGCGGGATCGGGTATTCCGCATCATGAGGTCGCTGCGCGCTCGTGTGACTCTGGTGACGGTGGCCGTTGCGGTGATCGCGGTGATCGTGACCGGGCTCATCTCCCTTCAACTCGTGCGGTCCTCCGCTACCCAGGAGGCCCGGGACCAGCTGTCGGCCCAAGCCGACATCCTCGCCCGGCTCCCCCGGCTCGCGACCGCCGCGGAGCTGGCGGAGAAGGCGAGCCTCGCCCTCGGGGGGACCGAGGTGGCACTGGTTCAACCCGACGGAACCGTCGCGGGGGGCGCGTCCGAATACGTCGACCCGGTCATCCTGCGCCGACTCGACGGTGGTGAGAGCGTGTCGGTGGTCCGTCGTGGCGACACGGGTGCGGCCCTCATCGAAGCCCGGCCGGTGGCATCGGGTGGGGCTGTGGTGCTTGCGCTTCCCCTCGCCAGCGTCGAGCGGGTAGTCGGTCAGGCGAACGGCCGCATCCTGCTCGCCCTCGTTCTCGGGCTGGTCGTCGCCGTCGCCGGCGGCGCCCTGCTCGCCACGTGGTTGTCGCGCCCGCTCATCGCGGCGGCGGCGGCCGCCAGACGACTCGCCGCTGGCGAACGTGGGGTCCCCATCCCCGTCTCACCGACCACCGAATTGGGCGATGTGACAAACGCGCTTCGTGCCCTCGACACGGCGCTGGCGGCATCCGAGTCGCGGCAGCGCGAGTTTCTTCTGTCGATTAGCCACGAGCTGCGCACCCCCCTTACTGCGGTGCGCGGCTACGCCGAAGCGATGTCCGACGGCCTGGTTCCCCCGGCTGACATGCCGGCAGTCGGCGCCACCCTCGTCGCGGAGACGGAACGCCTCGACCAGTTTGTCGGTGACCTGCTTGAACTCGCGCGCCTCGAGGCCGAAGACTTCACCATCACCGTTACGACGGTGGAGGTGGCGGGCCTGCTCGACGAAGTTGCTGTGGCGTGGAGCGGTCGCGCCCGAGTTCTCGGCAGCAGCGTTTCGATCGGCACCGCCAGCGGAAGCGTGCACACCGACCGCCGACGGCTGCGCCAAGTTCTCGATGGTCTCGTCGAGAACGCACTGCGTGCCGGTGGATCGGTGGAATTGCGCGCATCCGATGGGCTATTCGAAGTGCTCGACGACGGGCCCGGCCTCGACGAGCGCGACCGTCAGGTGGTGTTCGAGCGCGGGGCCCTGCGTGCCAAGTACCGCGACATCCGACCGGTGGGAACCGGGCTGGGGCTGTCGATCGCCGCTCGGCTCATCGAGCGGCTGGGCGGAACAATCGGCGTCGCAAACCGGCCCGAGGGTGGCACGGTGTTCCGGGTCGAACTCAGAACGCCGACAGGCCAGTAAGCGCGCGCCCGATCACGAGCGTGTGGATGTCGTCGGTTCCCTCATAGGTGCGTACCGCCTCGAGGTTAGCGAGATGGCGCATCACGGCAAACTCGGTCGTGACGCCGTCGCCGGCAAGTACCTCGCGCGCTGCGTGGGCGATGCCGATCGCCTCGCGCACGTTGTTGAGCTTGCCCACGCTGACCTGCTCCGGCGTGAGGGTCTTGGAATCCTTGAGGCGGGCGATGTGCAGGCTGAGCAGCATTCCCTTTTCGTACTCGACGAAGGCGTCTGCCAAGCGGCCCTGAACGAGCTGCTTCGCGCCTATCGGGCCGCCGAAGACCTCTCGCACAGTGGAGCGCTCGATCGCCGAATCGAGGGATGCCCGAGCCGCGCCCATGACGCCCCACACGATCCCGAAGCGCGCCTCGGTGAGGCACGCGAGGGCTGACGTGAGCCCGGTCGTTCCGGGGAGCAGTTCGCCACGAGCGCCGTCGAACACGACGTCGCACTGAATCGAGGCGCGCAGCGCGAGCTTGTCTGAGATGTCTGTCGCGGTGAAACCGGGATCACTGGTCTCAACGATGAACCCACGGATACCATCGGGCGTGCGGGCCCAGACCACGGCGACATCCGCCACCGAGGCGAGACCGATCCAGCGTTTTGACCCGTCGATAATCCACGCGGCGCCGTCCACCGCGTCGGGGTCGGGTCGCGCTGCGGTCGCCATGCCACCCGGGTCACTGCCGCCCGTGGGTTCGGTGAGGGCGAAGCATCCGATCGCCTCGCCGCGGGCCATCGCCGGCAGCCAGCGCTGCTTCTGCTCCTCGGATCCGAACGCGTGAATCGCGGACATCGCCAGCGATCCCTGCACGCTCACAAATGTGCGCCAGGCAGTGTCGACGGCCTCGAGTTCGTAGCAGGCCAGACCGTAGCTGACCGCATCCGCGCCCGCGCAGCCGTAGCCCTTCAGGTGCATCCCCAGCAGTCCCGCGTCGGCAAGAAGCGCTACATACTCGCGGCGAAAGGTCTGGCTCTCCGCGTCATCGTCGATGGTCTCGGCGATGGCGGATGCGGCCGCTCGCGCCCTGTCGCGCCACTGAAGTTGCTCCGCGGTGAGCAATGCATCCAAGCCCATGGCAATCTCGACACCCATCCCTTAAGCCTACCTGCGCCACCAGTGGGCGAATGTGAGTTTCGGGTGAGCCCCGCTCAGCGGATGCGCTGACAGTGCGGGCAGAAGTGCGAGCCGCGGTTCATGAACTGCTCGCGCACGATCAGACGACCGCAGCGCGGGCACTCGCGGCCCTGTTGACCGTAGGCGCGCAGGGAGTGTGCGAAATACCCTGACTGCCCGTTCACGTTGAGGTACTGCGCGTCGAAACTGGTGCCGCCCTCCTCGAGCGCGCGACCGAGCACGAGCCGCACCTCGGCCAAGAGCGCCTTCGCACGAGTTCGACTCAGGGTCGGCGTTGGCTGGTCGTAGTGCACGCGAGAGCCCCAGAGCGCCTCGTCTGCATAGATGTTGCCAATGCCGGAGATGAGAGTCTGGTCGAGCAGCGCGCGCTTGATGGTCGTATTCTTTGCCGCAAGACGTTGCACAAAGAGCGCGTCGTCGAATGCGTCGTCGAGCGGGTCGCGTGCGATGTGGGCGACCTGGCTGGGCACGAACTGCTCCGGGCGGTCTTTCGTCGGCACGAGAGAGTCGATCGACATCGAGCCGAAGATCCGTTGGTCGACAAAGTTCAGTCGGTGGCCGGTGGCGAGGTCGATCCGGATCCGTGTGAGGGGGTCATCCCGAGTGAGATCGCGCAAGAGAACCTGGCCGCTCATGCCGAGGTGCACGACCAGTGCTTCCGACGCGTCGAGCGGAATCCACATGAACTTGCCTCGGCGCTGAGGCGCGAGCATCCGTCGGCCCGTAAGTCGGTCGATGAAGTCCTCGCTCGGACCGTTGTGGCGGCGCAGGGAGCGCTCGTCGTAGACGGTCACCGACGCAACACTGGCGCCGGTCACGGCGGGCTCGAGGCCCGCGCGAACGACTTCGACCTCGGGAAGTTCGGGCATGGTTGCTACGGGGTCGAGAGGAGCGTCCACGCGTCGAGCGCGGCCGCCATCTCGGCCTGCTTCTTGCTCGAGCCATCGCCCGCGGCGATCACCTCGTCACCGAGCAGCACGCTCGCGTGAAAACGCTTTGAGTGGTCAGGACCGCTGTCGATGACCCGGTAGCTGGGGAGGCCGCGGCCGAGGCGTGCCGCGAGCTCTTGGAGGCTGGTCTTGGGATCCATTGCAGCGCCGAAGCGCTCCGGGTTGTCGAGAAGGGGTCGGATGAGACGCAACACCAAAGCGGTCGCCTCGTCGTCCCCACGATCCAGGTACGCCGCGCCGATGATGGCCTCGAGGGTGTCCGCGAGGATCGACGACTTGTCGCGGCCGCCGGTTTGTTCTTCACCTCGACCGAGGCGAAGGTGCTTGCCCAGCCCGATCGCGCGGGCGACTTCGGCCAGCGCCACGCTGGATACCAGACTCGCGCGACGCTTAGCGAGTTCTCCCTCGTCAAGCGTCGGATTCTCGGTGTACAGCATCACAGTGACCGCCTGACCAAGAATCGAGTCGCCGAGAAACTCGAGGCGTTCATTGTGCGCCAGCCCACCGTTTTCGTAGGCAAACGAACGGTGCGTCAGCGCCAACCCGAGCAGATCGGGCGCGACGGAAACACCGAGAACCTGCGAGAGCGATTCAGCGGCGTCCGGAACGGCCGCGTCGCCCGACGGGCGAGCCATCGGCTCAGACGTCGGCGACCTTGCGGCCCTTGTACTCCATGTACAGGGGCGTGCCGGTCGAGTCCTCGACCACCTTCGCGCGGTGCGGAAGGCTGTAGATGACCTTGCCGTTCTCGATCGTCTTGACGAGAGTGGGGGCGGTCGCCTTCCACTGGGCGCGGCGCATGCGGGTGGATGCCCGCGACATCTTGCGCTTCGGTACGGCCATGGTTATCTCTTCTCTGTGTTGTCTGAAAACTTGGTGTTGTCTGAAAACTTGGTGTTGTCTGAAAATTCAGTGTCTGTGTCTTCGTTGAGAACCGGGTGCCCGGCAAGCGCAGCCCATCGGAAATCGACGGGAGCCTCATGCTCGTGACCCGGGTTGTCCAGAAGCCGCACCCCACACTGCGGGCACAGGCCGAGGCAATCTTGCTGACAGATCGGTTGGAACGGCAGAGATAGCACCACCGCATCCCTGACCACTGGTTCCAGATCGACGTAGTCGTCGTGAACCGCGTAGTCAAAAGCTTCGTCCACAGAATACGCGAAAAGCTCCTGAAACTCGACTTCGATCGGCACGGCGATGTCGATCAGACACCGCACGCACTCCCCGGAGGCCGTCGCTTCGACCTCGCCCGTGACGAGAATGCCATCGTGCAGGGACTCCAAGCGAGCCTCGATGTGCATCTGTGACTCGGCGCGAACGCCGATCACCGCGTTGCCGAATCCCTCCGGCACCACGACATCGATCGACTTCTCGCGCATCTCGCCGGGGCGGTGCATGAGGTCGTACACCGGCACGGTATACGGGGTCTGGATGAGGTGGGACACGAGAGTCGATTCTAGCTACAGTGTGGCTTCCACCGCCGTGAAGGCATCGTCGTAGATCGCCAAGGCCTGCGCCACCTCATCCGGTGTCACGATGCACGGCGGCACCACATGGATTCGGTTGTCAGCGCTAAACGGCACTAGGTGGCGGGCGAATAGAGCCTTTCGCAGCTCGCCAATCACGCCTCCGGATACCGGCTGCTTGCTGGCCCGATCGTCGACCAGGTCGAGCGCCCAGAAGACGCCGAGCCCCCGCACTTCGCCGATCATGGGGTGCTTCTCGGCAAGCGCCGCGAGCCCCGGGCCGAGGTGGTCGGTGCCGATGGACTTTGCGTTTTGGATGACACCCTCCGACTCCATCGCGTCGATGGATCCCACAATCGAGGCCATCGCGAGCGGATGCCCCGAATAGGTGAGCCCGCCCGGGAACACTTGATCGTCGAAGGCGTTAGCGATCGACTCGGATATCAGGACGCCGCCGGCCGGCACGTAGCCGGAGTTCACACCCTTGGCGAAGACCACGAGGTCGGGCA
>JBBQZJ010000158.1:0-5713 GCA_038207805.1 Actinomycetales bacterium
TGATCGGCGGCGGACCGGCCGGCACTGCGGGCGGCATCAAAGTAACCACTTTCGCCGTGTTGTTCTTTATCATCCTCGCCGAGGTCCGCGGTGATGCTGCCGTTACGGTGTTCGGCAAACGACTCTCCCGGGCCGTGCACCGTCAGGCCATCGCGGTGGCGCTGCTCGCGGTAGCGTTCGTGGCGACGTGCACCGGTGCAATCATGCTGATCTCCGGTTTCGCGCTCGACCGGGTGCTGTTCGAGGTCGTTTCCGCCTTCGGTACCGTGGGCATGTCGACCGGCATCACCGCCGATCTTCCACCGGCGGCCCAAGTGGTGCTGATCCTCCTGATGCTCATCGGCAGGCTAGGACCCATCACGTTCGCCTCCGCGCTCGCGCTACGCGATCGTCAGCTGCTCTACGAACTCCCCAAAGAAAGGCCCATCATTGGCTAAATTCGCTCTCTTCGGCGGCACCGATCCCGCCCGCGTCGCTTCGGCGCAGTCGGTGGCCGTCATCGGACTCGGTCGTTTCGGCCAATCCCTTGCCCTCGAGTTGATGGCGAACGGAACGGAGGTGCTCGGCATCGACGGCAGTGAAGACATCGTCCAATCCCTCAACGGCAAGCTCACCCATGTCGTCACCGCTGATGCGACCAGAGAGGAGACACTTCGCCAGCTCTCCGTGCCGGATTTCGAACGTGTCGTGGTGGCTATCGGCAGTGACGTGCAAGCGAGCATCCTCGCAACGTCGTTATTGCTTCGCTTCGGCATCCGCGAAATCTGGGCCAAGGCTGTCAGCGACGCGCATGGCGCGATCCTCGAGCAGATTGGTGTCAAGCACGTCATCTATCCCGAGAAGGAGATGGGACGCCGCGTCGCCCACTTGGTGCGCGGCAGCATGCAGGACTACATCGAGATCGGTGACGGTTTCGCCATCGTCAAGACCACCCCGCACAGCTCAATCGTTGGCATTCCACTGGGCGAGACGCGGATTCGCGCACAGCACGGTGTCACCATCACCGCGGTGAAGCGCGCCAATGAACCCTGGACCTACGCCACCACCGATACGGTACTGCACGCGGATGACACGATCCTCGTGACCGGGCCGACCCTCAAGGCCGAGGCCTTCAGCCAGATTCGCTAGCCGGACCGCAACTCCGATCGCGATCATCCGCCAACACCAAAAACGGCTGAACCCCCGTCACCGAGGGTTCAGCCGTTCACGATGTCCTGAGACATCACATGGTTGCGGGGACAGGATTTGAACCTGCGACCTCTGGGTTATGAGCCCAGCGAGCTACCGAGCTGCTCCACCCCGCGTCGTATTCACAACTGTATCATGGGCGCCGAGAGCCAGCATCCCGCGTGCTGTGTGCTGCGCGGTCCGTTGGCGGGATCAGCCGACGCTTGGCGGGAGTTGCAACTCCCGCCAAGCGGTGCCAACTCCCGCCAACCATTGACTGCTGTTGACGTCTACCCGAGGGCGGCTATCGCCCGCTCCACCGCCTTCTGCATCTTCGCATCCGCCTGCGCCGCCGCAACGAGGTCGCCCGCGGCGTATGCCGCGACGCGCTCGGCGAGAGCCGCCTGGTAGTCGGCCAGTGCCTGCTTCAGCGCGGGGTTGTCGGTCGGGGTGGTCGGATCCGTGGGTGTTGTCGGATCGGTGGGTGTCGTGGGATCGGTCGGCGTCGCCGGATCGGTAGGTACCGTTCCGTCACCAGCCACCGCTCCCGAGTCGCCACCGAACAAGGCGTCGAGGGCCTGGTCGAGGGTGTCCTCGAAGGCGATCTTGTCACCGAACGAGACCAGAACCTTGCGCAACAGTGGATAGCTCGTGTCTCCGGTCGACTGCACGAAGACCGGTTGCACATAGAGCAGACCACCACCGACCGGCAAGGTCAACAGGTTGCCGCTGATCACGTCGGTCTGGCCTTGACGCAGCAGGTTGAGCGCTTGGCCGACCGCGGCATCCGAGTCGAACTGAGCCTGCACCTGGCCGGGGCCGGGCACGGTGATCTGCTTGGGCAGTGTCAGAAGCGTGAGCTTGCCGTAGTTGGGCCCCGCATCCGAGTCGACGGCGAGGTAGCCGGTGAGCACGTTACGGCTCGACTCCCCGCTCGCCTTCGGGATGAATGTGGAGTACAGCGTGAACGCTGGGCTTCCGGTGCCCGGCACCTGCATTGTCAGGTAGTACGCCGGCTGCAACGTGGGGTTCGCGGCGGCCGACACCGGGTCATTGGGGGTGACCCACTGGTCGTCGCTGGAGTAGAACGACGAGGCGTCCGTCACGTGGTACGACCCGAGGATGGCGCGCTGCACCTTGAAGAGATCGGCCGGGTAGCGCACGTGGTCCAGAAGCTGCGCGCTCATCTCGCCGATCGGCAACAACGTTGACGGGAAGACCTTCGCCCACGTCGCAAGCACCGGGTCCTTCTCGTCCCACGCGTACAACTTCACGCTTCCGTCGTAGGCATCAACCGTTGCTTTGACCGAGTTGCGGATGTAGTTGATGTCATCGACGGCGAAAGCGGGTCTCGGCGTGTAGGTATCCGCGATGGCCGACGACAACTGTTCGACCGTCGAATACGGATAGTTGGTGCCCGTGGTGTAGCCGTCGACGATCCAGACGATGCGTCCGTCGACGATCGCCGGGTAGGTGTCGTTGTCGAGCGTGAGGTACGGAGCAACCTTCGCAACGCGGTCTTGCGGGTTGCGTTCGTACAAAATCTGCGACTCGTTCGTGACGGCATCCGAGAGGAAGATTTGCTCGGACTGGAACTTGATCGCATAGATCAACTTCGTGAAGATGTTGTCGAGTTTTGGTCCGCCAACACCGTCGAAGGTCGTCGTCGCGTTTTGCTCGCTTTCCCCGCCGCCGGACGGATAGTCCAGTTCGATCGGCTTGACACCCGGGCCCGCACCCACGATGGAGTACTCGGGTGAGTCCTCGCCAAAGTAGACCCGCGGCTCAAAGTCACCGAGATCGCCGGTGCTCGGGATGCCCGACTCAAGGAATACCGGCTGCCCATCGACTGCGCGCTGGTTGCCGTAGGCCGCAACAACCCCGTAGCCGTGGGTGTACACGACCGTGTTGTTGTACCAGGTCTGCGAATCGCCCAGACCGGCCTGGTTGAGCTCACGAACTGCAATGACCGTGTCTTGGGTCTTGCCGTCAATCTCGTAGCGGTCGACGTCGAGGTGGGTGCCGAATTGGTAGTACTGCTTGAACTGCTGAAGCTGGGAGAACGACTTCGACACCAATGCCGGGTCAATGATTCGGATGTTGGCTGTCGTCTCCGCGTCGGCACGCAGTGCGCCGGGTTCGGCGTCGGTCTTCGCGCTGTACGGTACCTCTTCGACATTCGCTACGCCGTAAGCGTCTCGAGTGGCTTGGATATTGCGCTCGATATACGGCGACTCAAGAGTGCGAGCGCTCGGCTCGACCTGAAACCGCTGCACAATCCAGGGGTAGATGCTGCCCACCACAAGACCGCTGATCAAGAGCAAAGCGGTACCAACAATGGGCAGGCGCCACCGGCCGATTATCGCCGTGACGATGAAGAGGATGGCGACGAGGGCCGCGATGCCGGCGAGAATCGCACGGCCGGGTATCGTCGCGTTCGCTTCGGTGTAGCCGGCGCCCGTGGCGAGGAACCCCGAGCTCGTGGAGTACAGCGTGGCGAACTGGTCGAACCACAAGCTCACCGCCTGCAGCGCGACGTACAGGCCACCCGTGAGTGCCAGCTGCACTCTGGCCGCGCGCGAGATGCGTACCTCACGTCCATTGATGCGGATCGCGCCATACAAATAGCTGGTGGCGAGGGCTGCAATCGCCGCGATCAGGACGACGGCCGAGGCAAAGCCGACGATGCCCTGATAAAGCGGCAGGTCGTAGAAGTAGAAGGAAATGTCCAGGTTGAACTGCGCGTCGACCTGACCGAAGTCGGTCTTGTTGAGCCACTGAAGCACGAGCGGCCACCGTGTTGCGGTCGAGATACCGGCAAACACACCCAAAGCGATCGGGATACCGAGCATCGCGAGCCGACGAAGCGGCTCAATAACCTGCTGGTACCGATCGAGCTGCGCGTTGAGCTTGGCGTAGACGGGTCGCGCCCTGAACGCCAGAAAGATGCTCAACCAGACCGGCAGTGCCATGCCGATAAAACCGATGAGGAACATCGCGCCCCCGGCGAACCACTGGGTGGTCAACACATTCAGGTAGCCGAGCTGGCTGAACCACAGCACGTCGGTATAGAGATTGGCGATGATGAAGAAGGCGATCACGATGACCGCGATCACTACGGCCGTGATGGTGAGGGTTACCCTCGTTCGGCTTGCCGGTGGGTTCGAGACTCCGGACGCTGGGCTAGATGACACGCTGTTCTCCATGCTGTTGGGGACTAGAACATCTTAATGGCGCAACCTGCTAGTACGCCTGCGAGCTCATTGGGTCGCGCAGGTGGTAATCCCGGTTGTGGGCCCGTCGGATCGGATCGCGGCGAGCGCAATGAGGGCATCCTTCAAGGTTGAGACGGCGAACACGTGAAGGCCGGGGGGAACGTGTCCGGTCACTTCGTCGCAGTTGGATGCCGGCGCGAGGAAATACTGCGCGCCCGCGTTGCTGGCTCCCCACATCTTTTGGCGGATGCCACCGATCGGTCCGACATCCCCCGTCGAGCTGATGGTGCCGGTTCCCGCAACGACTTCACCGTCGTTGAGTGCCCCCGGGGTGAGTTTGTCGAAGATGCCGAGTGCGAACATCATTCCGGCGCTCGGGCCTCCCACGTTCTCGAGCTGAATCGTCACCGCGAACGGGAACTGATAATCGCTTCCGACTCCGATGCCAAGAATCGGTGTAGGAGTCTCCGCCGTGCTCAACTCGGGGTTGATTCGAAGGGTCAGGCTGGCATCCTCGCGAGTGACCATTACCTCGGCGGGCTTGCTCACGCCGTTGTCGGCAATCGCCGCCCGCAGGCCGGTGACATCGGGAAAGGTCTGGCCGTTGACGCTCACGATGATGTCGCCGACTTCGAGTACTCCATCCGACGGCCCGCCGGACTGGATGTCAACGACACTGAGTGTGCCAGGGATGACGTTGCCGAGTTGAGTCAAGGCGGCGGCGATCGCCTCCTTCTGCGAGTTCGCCATGTCGATGCGACCCTGTTCGGTGGACTGCTGGGTGGTCGTCCCGGGCGGGTACAGCTCGTCGACCGGAACGACGGTCTTGCTGGGGTCCAGATAGGCGGTCCCCACCTCGAGCCAGGTCGGCAAGTTGTCTGGGGAGCCAACAATGCGCACAGTCAACATGTCGAGAGACCCCTCGGTGGGAAAAGTCTCCTCGACGGGAATTTGAATCATCGGCACGCTTTCCCCGGCAACAGTCACGTCACCGAGTACGTCATACACCGGCCCGGGCTGCTCGATCACGTACGGCGCCGGAAGAAACGCCACGATTGCGACGCCGATCAGTATGAGGGCAAGCAGTATCCAGCCAATCCATCCTTTTCCGCCGCGGCGCGGAAGGAGATCGGGTTCCGTGTCTGAGAAAAGGGCCAGCACAATCCTTTGGTTCGGGATGAGTACGCAGTCGGGGTGTTCGCCAACGGCGCACAGCCATGAGCCCACCCTAAGCGAAAAGCCAGCCGCAGTGGCCACCCAGCGGCTAGCGTAGTTCCATGCCTGACGATGTGCCGGATGATGCAGACCGCAAGAAGCCGGAGGACGAATTT
>JBBQZJ010000159.1:0-5661 GCA_038207805.1 Actinomycetales bacterium
GTTCCTGTCTTGCCAAGCTGTTCGCTGTCATTCATGGTCATGTCCTTACGACTCGTTCGGCGGTGTCCGAGGTTGACACCGTGGTTTCCTGACTCGAGGGGATGGTCAACGCCACACCCGAATGTGCACTACCGCGCCGGGGAATGGTCGGAACGTGAAGTTCTGCTCCCCGGTGTTCATGATGGTGTAAAGGTCGAGCGTCGCCGTCTGGTTGAAGTAGGCGTAGCGGTCCGAGAACGAACACGTTATATCGGAGTCCTGCAGCCTTGCGCCGACGAACTCAAATCGCACCGTGCTTGACGTCCCCAGGATCGTATTGCCACGTGCCTCACCCCTCAGCGGATCAGGCTCGGTGACACACGACTCGAAGGAGTTGGCGAACCGGGCGGTCCCCGTGCCCACTGACAGCACGGCGGAGGTCCAAGTCAATTCTGGTGGCGCGCTGGTGAACTCCCAGGAGTAGTTCAAGCCGTCGATCTCTTCGCCCGGAATGGCAAAGAAGCTCCGTCCGCCTGGCCATCGATGGGGAAGGGATGTCGATGTCCAGAGCGACGTGGCTCCCGTCGCTGGGTCGGTGAGCAACACTTCCGCTCTGTAGAGCATGCCGCGGCACAGTTTGTCCCACGTGATCGTTGTCTCCCCCGTGCTGCTGCCGCTGATCACCGCGGGGTGCGAAACCACCTGGCACGGGGCCGAGCCGTCGACGCTCTTCACCCACACGCTGTATTCGACCGGCCGATCCGTGGCTAAGCGCAGTGTTGCGGTCCCCGCCAAAGTCACCGGGTCAATGGTTGTAAACCGAAAACGCTCATCAGTGTCCATCTTCGGATCAGTGTCGAGGTCGGCCACTGCACCATCGACCACCTCCGACTGGGTCCACCCGGTGGCGCCGTTGGTGTAGCCCTGAGTCCAGGTGAGCAGGGCGAGAAGATTGGCATCTACGGTTCCCGCAATCGGGCGACACGCCCCACGGTTCAACTCGAATGGGCTGCTGCTTCCGCAATCAAAGTCAGGTTGCCCCACAGGGAATCCGAACATCTGGGGTGTGGGCAGTTCGCAGCCGCCAAAACAGTTACTCCTGCTCGCCGGTATCACTGCCGAGTTCTCCTCGGTCGAGCCGTCTGTCTTTGTGAGAACGGTGGTGAGTACGAGATCACCCGTGAACTCCTGACTCCAATAGCGCCGGTCCCGCTCGCGGGCACTGGCCGTGGCGAGCACAGACGGGTCGCACAGCACCGGGTGGTCTTCGGGCACCGCACCGTCAACCAACAGATCGGTTACGCCGCAAACGACTCCCTCGGTGGTGGAGACCGTCAGCTGAATGTCACTACCGACATCGGGCAGTGGCCCACCCTCGCCGAGGATGAGACGCGGAAGAATGCGGTCGGGCGCGGAGAACGAGGTCATCGACTCCCAGAGCGGTACGGCCCGCTCCCAGCTGTTCAGTTCTGCCCCGGCCGGGTACCAGCGCGCACAGAAGACCACATCGGCACCCTCGGGTACCCGGAACACGGCGGCGCTGCGCTTCGTGTAGTCGCTCGGGGCGTTCACGGCAAGCCTGAACTCCTCGGTGACGTCGTACACTTGGCCCGCAATTGCGGAGAGCGACGAAGGGCCAGACGGGCAGGTGGTGAAGGGGCCCTCCGACGAGCCATCCGTCGAGTTGGTAATGTACGCGCGGAACTCCACTCGCTGATCTGCGGTGTGCATTGCCCTGGCGAACACGTAGTTCTCGCCCAGCGTGGCGAACTCGGCGGGCGGCCGGAACGGCGCACCGCTGGAGTTGAATCCAACCGCCGACGACAACCTCATGCTTCCACTGGGGGTCGTTGCGATGACCACCGCCCGGTAGACCGTGTTCGGCTCAAGATCGGGAAGCACGATGCAGCGCTGAAGGGGAGGAAGCTCCGAGGCATCGGTCGCGTCAGCGAGTGCGGTCTCCCATTCAGCAGCGTTGTCGGGAGCAGCTGCGGAGACGCTCATCCGGAGGTCGCCGCGGCCGTCTGGCCAGTACATGACCCTGAAACTCGCGGGCACGCTGGACAGGATGCCGAACGGCACGTCGCTGGCGCCAAGCGGAGTGACCGTCGGGCACCAGAGCGGCCCCACTGGGTTGCCGCGGTCGGTGTACTGCGCCTGCGTGGGCGGGAAGGGTTGGCCGCTGACTCGGAAGTCAGGGGGCGAAACCAGCGCGAAGATTGCCCCCCTGAGCCCCTCGGGGCATCCCTCGGGCGCGTCCCCCTCAGCCGGTGCGCACACGTCGCCGGTCGGCGGGGGGTCATCAGAACCGGACTCCTCGGCGATCGCTGTGAGCTCGGCTGAGGGATCGGACGAACCCGCGAACGCGTCGAGGGCGGCCTCAAGATCCAAGTCGTCGGGAAGTACGGTGCCGGGAGCGGCGACATCGAGTGTTCCCTGGGTGTCGCTGAGTGCTCTCACGAAACCCGACTCGGGATCCGAGTTGTCTGTGGGAGTCAGCGGGGAAAGCAGAGGCGCTGTGATGGGCGCTTGAGCGGTCTCCACGGTCTCTTGCGGCTGGAAACGCAGGCCGATCAGCGTTGCTGCAACCCCCACGGCGATCGCCGCGACAATCGCGAGCACGGGGAGGAGCCACTTGGGAATTGTCATGATGCCGTCATCCTCAGATCAGACAGTTGCCAGAAGAATCGAGCACGAGCGTTCGAGGCGCCGAGGAGGAGTTGCCCGAAGTGTCTGTCGCCACAAATGTGACGGAGACGATCTTGGGGGATCCGCTCGTATACGAAGCGGAATACGCGAATGTGAAACTGGACACAGAACTTCCCGTAAGCACTACGGAAGCTCCTGGGCTGGATCCGGTTACCGAGGCAAGTCCAACGTCATCCGTGGCAGTCACAGTCACTAGCGACTGGGTCGCACAATAGGGCGCGGCCTCGATGCCCCAGATGGGCTGAGGACTAAAGCTGCCGACCGAGATCGACGGAGCAGTCGTGTCAACCGGACCTGCACCTGGGCCCGAGCCCGAGCCGGAGCCCGGGTCGGCGGGGGGCGCGATGGGCGCCGCGGGCCGTGCAAGGGTGGTTTCAACGATGGGGCACGCGCCGCCAGTGGGGAGGGTCGTGGCATCCTCGCCCGAGTCGAGCACGACAGCAGGTGCCGGAACCCAAATCGTCGCGACCGCGTTCAACGGGTCACGAAGACCAAGCCACCCAGGCTCCTCCGAACGCGCCACGGCGAGTACTCGCTGGCCGGCCGGCAGGGTAACGCTTTCAGCGCCGCCCACGCAGACGTACCCGATGGCCCCGTCCTGCACGATAGCTGTGCTGGCCGTGGTCACCTCGGTGATTTGGGCACCGAGAAGACCGAGCGGCCCCAGCGAACCACCGACTGCCCCGGCAACTACGACGAGCCCTAACCACGGTAGCCAACCGGCCACGCCGCCAGCCACGCCACCGGCACCGCCCCCGAACCCACTTGAGCTGGCAGGAGCACCGGTGTCACCGGCATCCACCCGGGTTCGGATGGCATCGGCAACACCGGCGGCGTCACCCGGTTGGGCGATGCGCTTGAGCGAAGCGCTCAGTAGTACATCGATTTCAGCCACGGTGATCCTCCTTCCTCAGACGTGCGGCGAGCGCCTTTCGGGCTCGGTGCAGCTGGGTCTTTACGGTGCCTTCTGTGACACCGAGTCCTTCGGCGATCGTTTCGATCGACTGATCCATGAGGTAATGCAGGGCACACACCTGACGCTGTTGACGGGGCAGGGCCTGGAGAGCGTTGGCGACATCGATGTCGAGAAGCTCGATGGCATCCCGTGTTTCCTCAACGGGCACGCCGAGTTTCGCTACCGCGCGACGACGCGCCGCCTCGCTGCGGTATCCGTCTTTCACTCGGTTGCTGGCAACGACCGTGAACCAGGCCGCAAGATTGGTCACCGGATGCGTGGGCGGCTTCGCGAGGAAGCCGACGATTGCGTCCTGCACAGCGTCGGCCGCATCCTGCCGGTTGCCCGTGATAAGCCCGACAGCGGCGACGACCTTCGGATACTCGTCCGCGATGAACGCATCGAGATCCATCCGGACCTTTTCGCTCACCGCCATCGTCATATCCAATCGACGCGCGAACGCCAGTATCAGGTTGACACGGGTTGGTGAGACTTTATCGCCCTAGTATCCAGACTGCATAGCCATTCCAGACAAGAGGAATCGACAGGATCAGGGCGCCGATCGCGATCCAGCCCATGACCTTGCCCGCGATTCGAGGCCGAAGCACGGCGCGGATGCCGAATGCGGTCGTCAGCACGGCGAACAGCGGGAAGAAGAACAGGCCGCCGAACGCGATGATCCCGTACGCCCAGGACTCAGCTGTAGCGCCGGACTGCGTGCTCTGCGACCGCACCACGAGTGACAGCACGTTGAGTACAAACAGGAACGGCAGGGGGATAATCACCGCGACCAGCGCGAGCACCCCCCACACCCGGCCCGGCTTCTGCGGGATGCTGGTTATAGACGTCATGGGGTGCAGCCTAGTTCGATCGAGCGAGAGCTCGGCTGGGTCATGGGCTGAGCCCCGCCCGGTAGACGGCCGCCTGGGTGCGTCGCTCCATCCCGAGTTTCGCGAGCAGGCCGGACACGTAGTTCTTGACGGTCTTCTCGGCCAGGCCGAGGCGTGCCGCGATCTGGCGATTGGTGAGGCCGCCGGCAATCAGATCGAGAACCTGGCGCTCTCGCAGACTCAACTCGGTGCCGGGTTGTGCAGCGACCACCGTCTCGACCACTCGGCGCGACACCCCCGCGGCCACGAGGCTCTCCCCGTTTGCGACGCGACGGATGCCGTCTAGCAGCCCCTGCCCACGGATGTCCTTGAGCACATAGCCAGCAGCGCCGGCGAGCACGGCGGCATAGCTGGCTTCGTCGTCGTCGAACGCGGTGAGCATTAAGCACTGCACTTGCGGATTCGCCGACCGAACGGCCCGGCACAGGTCAATTCCGCTGCCGTCGGGTAGTCGCACATCGAGCACGGCGACGTCGGGGAGGGTGGCCGCAATCCGCGCAATCGCCTGACGAACGGTTCCCGCCTCGCCCACAACCTCGAGGTCGCTCTCCGCGTTGATGAGGTCAGCAACCCCGCGGCGCACGATCTCGTGATCGTCAACGAGAAATACGCGTCGCATCACTGCTCCTCCTCGGCAATCGTGGCCCACCACGTGAGTCGCGTGCCGTGAGGCTCACGTGCTGCGAGCGCAAAGCCGCCCCGCCAGGCCTCTGCTCGCAGGGCGAGGTTCTTGGTTCCGCTGGCCCGTGCGATCTTCGCCGGGTCAAAGCCAACGCCGTCGTCGATGATCTCGACCGTCACGTCGCCGCCGGAAAGCGCGACAGTCACCCCAACGAGGTGAGCTGCGGCGTGGCGCGCCACATTGCTGAGACCTTCGCGCACGACCGCGGCGATATCGTCGCCTAGCTCAACCGGAATCATCAGATCCACGGCGCCGGTGAAGCGTAACGTCGGTGCCTCGGTGAACAAGCTCGACATCTCCCCTACAATGTCGATCACCCGGTGCCGCAGCGACGGTTGCTGCGCGTAGCGAGCCGACGTGATGGCAAAGATCGCGGTGCGAATCTCGACGATCGCGGCATCCAAGGCGTCGACCTGCTCGATGAGCTTGGTGCGGGATGCCTCGTC
>JBBQZJ010000160.1:0-5646 GCA_038207805.1 Actinomycetales bacterium
CGGCCACCGAGTGGTGCTCGGTGACGTCGACACCTACGGGGCGTCGGTGGCACCGGCGCTGGGCATGCTCGATGAGTCGCCCGGGTTCGCTGCGGCCTGTCGACTTGCTGGCGCAAACAGCCTCACTAGTGACGAACTTGATCGGATCAGCCAGCCCTATGAGGGCGCCTCGACCTTTCGTGTGCTGACCGGGATCGGCCGCGCGAGTCGGTGGCCGGAACTCTCTGCCGAGCGGGTCGCGGCCGTCATCCGCCTGTGCCGAACCTGGGCACAGTTCACCGTTCTCGACACGGCATCCAGTCTGGAAAGCGACGAGGAGATCTCCAGCGATGTTTTTGCCCCGCGTCGCAATTCGGCGACAGCGACGGCCCTCCGCGAGGCGGACCGCGTGGTGGCAGTGGGCGCTGCCGACCCGGTCGGGATGTCCCGGTTTCTGCGGGCCCACGTCGACCTGGTCGATGCGTGCGAGTCGGCGTCGATCGAGGTCGTGATGAACCGGGTGCGGGCATCGGCGATCGGGCCCGATCCCGCAGCGCAGGTCACGAAAACCCTCGCCAGGTTTGGCGGAATCGAGTCACCCGTGCTGGTGCCCAACGATCAGAGTGCTCTGGATGCCGCGCTGCTGGCCGGTCGCACCCTCCTGGATGTCGCACCGCGTTCCGGCGCACGGCGCGCGATAGCCGATCTGGTGAGCATGCGCCTGGCCCCGAGTGCGGGGCCCAGCCCCAGCCCCACCCGTGCGCGGCGACGCGCCCGCTAGGCGGCTAGCCTTGAGAGGTGTCGACCCTCAGTGAACTCGTTCAGGCGCAAGGGCGCTTTAGCGACGCCGACATCGAGTGGTTACACCTTCTGGTCGGCGACTGGCAGCTTCTCGCCGATCTGGCCTTTGCCGACATCGTGCTCTGGGTGCCGAGCGAGGATGGCGGTTTTGTGGCCGTCGCTCACGCCCGGCCGTCCAGCTCGGCGACCCTGTTCTACCGCGACTTCGTGGGTCAGGCAATCAAGCCGGAGTGGAAGACACAGGTAACTCAGGCGTTCGAGACGGCCACGATCATTGACACCGCCACACCGGACTGGTACGAAGAGACACCCACCCGCGTGCGCGCGGTGCCGGTCATGCGTCGGCTCACCCCCACCGGTTCGGCCACGGCTGAGCGACCGATTGCGGTCATCACCCGCCACACCAACCTCAGCGAGGCACGCACACCGAGCCGCCAAGAACTCACCTTCAATGGCTGTGCGAACGACCTCTTTGCGATGATCGCGACGGGGGACTTCCCCGATCTGGGCGCACCGAGTGGTCCCCGACGCGGTGCCCCTCGAGCATCCGACGGTCTGATCCGTCTCGACGTAGACGGCCTCGTCACCTTCGCGAGCCCCAACGCGTTGTCGGCCTTCAACCGCATGGGTTTTGCCGGCGAGCTTGAATCGGAGTCGCTGGCCGAGGTGACCACGGGGCTGCTGCACGGACGGTTGACGGTCGATGAGTCGCTGCCGCTGGTTGTGACTGGGCGAGCCCCCTGGCGCACCGATATTGAGTCACGGGGGGTGACCGTTTCGCTGCGCACGATTCCGATCCGCGACAAGGGTCAGCGTGTGGGAGCGATCGTCTTGTGCCGTGACGTAACCGAGGTTCGTCACCAGGAGCGCGAACTTCTGACGAAGGATGCGACGATCCGCGAGATCCACCATCGCGTCAAGAACAACCTGCAGACCGTAGCGTCGCTGCTGCGGATTCAGGCGCGCCGAACCCATAGCGATGTCGCGCGCGACGCGCTCGGTCAGGCGATGCGCCGGGTCGCCGCGATCGCGGTAGTGCACGACACCCTCAGCGAGGGGCTCAACCAGAGTGTCGACTTCGATGTGGTGTTCGATCGAGTGCTGATGCTCATTGCCGAGGTCGCATCCAGCCACAACACGACCGTGCATCCCACCTCGACGGGGAGCTTCGGGCCGCTGCCGAGCGAGTATGCGACGCCGCTCGCCCTGGCCCTCACCGAGCTGGTCACCAACGCGGTCGAGCACGGTTTGGCGGGTCGCGAAGACGGCCAGGTCGAGATTTCGGCGAAGCGCACCGAGGAAAAACTCAGCGTGAGGGTGCGCGACAACGGCGTGGGACTACCCGAGGGCAAAGTCGGTTCCGGGCTCGGAACGCAGATCGTGCGAACGCTCATTCAGGGCGAACTGGGTGGCACGATCGACTGGCACACGCTGATGGGTCGGGGTACCGAGGTCACAATCGACATCCCGTTGACGTGGCTGAAGCCCGCTCCCGTTGGTTGATCGCGCTGGAGAAACCTACGAGGCGCGGCGAGCCCGAGCCGCGCGACGCTTGAGCGCACGACGCTCGTCTTCGCTGAGACCGCCCCACACGCCGGAGTCCTGCGAGGTGTCAAGCGCGTACTGCAGGCACATTTCGGTCACGGAACAGCGCCCGCAGACAGCCTTCGCCTTGTCGATCTGGTCGACCGCGGGGCCGGTGTTGCCGACCGGGAAGAACAGTTCGGGGTCTGCGGTGAGGCAGGCGGCCTTGTCGCGCCAGTCCATGGTGTCGCTCCTTTAGTGCTCGCGGCGGAATTGACCGCGGGGTAGAACGCGCTACAAATAATCGCGTCCAGATGGTTCGGATAAATGCTCCGGGAGATCCGCTCGCGACACTGGGAGCGTGAAATCAACCTCCTATAGACTCTCACACCGTTAGATGCAAATCAATGGTTTTGTAGGGGAAGACAACATGAGTACAGCAGATGGACGCTCGACCGCGAGCGCGAGTCCGCAGCCGCGGCATCCGCTCGTCGTTGCGCTCGCTGTGTTCATCTTCGCCGAGTGCGCACTGCTGGTCGCAGCCCTGACCTATCTGGTAGTTGAGCTGCTGACGGCAACCGCGTCATCGCTGGCCAGTGCGCTGTTTCTGATCCTCTTGGCCGCGATTGCGGCAATCTGGCTCGCGGTGATCGGGGCGAATGTTCTTCGTACGAGGTCGTGGGTGCGAGGTGCCGCAATCGTCTGGCAGGTGCTGCAAATTGCTGTCGCGATCGGCAGTTTTCAGGGCCTGTTTTCGCAACCGGTGATCGGTTGGGCGCTTCTCGTGCCGGCGCTGATTGTTCTCGTCTTAGTGTTCACGCCCGCCGTCGTGGCGGCGACGCGACGCGAAGGGTAGGGCGCTACCTCGACAGGGACGCGAATTTTCTGATCGATAGCGGTACGAAGATGAGCAGCATCACACTCACGCCGAGCAACACCGTCGCGATCGGGTTTTGAGCGGTCCACGCATCGCCGACCGGGGTGTCGGGCGGAACATTTCCGAAAAGCTCGCGAGCCGACTGAACCAGCGCCGAGACGGGATTCCACTCGGCGAAAATCCGCAACGGGGTGGGCAGGTTCTCGCTGGGCACGAACGCATTCGAGATGAAGGTCAGCGGAAACAGGATGATGAACGACGCGTTGTTGATGATCTCCGGGCTCTTCACCGACATGCCGAGAAACGCCATGACCCACGAAAATGCGTAAGCAAACAGCAACAGCAAGGCGAGGCCCGCGAGAAACTCGAGCGGTGACGAGTTGACACGCCACCCCACGAGGAAGCCGGTGCCCATCATGACCATCATCGAGAGCGAGTTGATCACGAGGTCGCCGTTAGTGCGCCCGACCAGCACCGCCGCGCCGTTCATCGGCAGCGTTCGGAAGCGGTCGATGATGCCGTCTTTGAGGTCTTGGGCCATCGCGGATCCGGAGTAGGTGGAGCCAAAGACCACCGTTTGGGCGAAGATTCCCGCCATCAGGAATGACGTGTAACCGTCGCCGGGGATGTCGATCGCCGCCCCGAAGACGAACGTGAAGAGCAGTACGAACATGATGGGTTGGATCAGCGAGAACAGAAGAATCTCGGGCACCCGGATGATCTTCATCAGGTTGCGCCAGGTGGCGACCCAGCCGTCACTGACGAAGCGCGACAGTGGAGTACCGGGGATCGGCTGGAGGGTCGACGACTCGCGCTTGGTCAGTGTTGCGGTGCTGGTCATGCTGCGACCTCCGGGGTCTCGTCTGTGGCTTCCGCCGAGTGGCCGGTCAGTTGCAGGAACACATCGTCAAGGGTGGGCCGACGCATCCCGGCGTCGTGAAGCGCGATCCCCGCATGGGATGCCGCGCCCACAATCGCGGCGAGCGCGGAAGGTCCATCCGTCACCGGCACAACCCACGTGCGCCCGCCGGTTACGACCGGTTCACCGACCCCATGGCTGATGAGGATGTCGCGAACGGCATCACCGTCTGCCTCGTCGACGACGGTAAGGGCGACCCGCTGACCACCCACCGAGGCTTTGAGCTCGTCTGCGGTGCCGGTTGCAATCACCTTGCCGTTGTCGATCACCGAGATCGCGTTGGCGAGCCGGTCGGCTTCCTCGAGGTATTGCGTCGTGAGCAGCACGGTCGTTCCGTCGGCAACGAGAGTCTCGATAATGTCCCAGAGCCCGAGCCGGCTGCACGGGTCGAGCCCGGTCGTGGGTTCATCGAGGAAGAGCACGGGCGGCTTGATGACGAGTGCGCCGGCCAAGTCGATTCGGCGGCGCATGCCACCGGAGAAGCCCTTCACCGGACGGTTTCCCGCTTCGACGAGATCGAACAGTTCGATGAGTTCGCTCGCACGCTCTCGCGCGACCTTTGAGCCGAGGTGATACAGCCGCCCGACCATCATCAGGTTCTCGAAGCCCGTGAGGTTCTCATCGACTGCAGCATATTGACCGCTCGACCCGATCATCCGTCGGATCGCCTGCGGGTGCGCGAGCACGTCGACGCCGTCGATTGTCGCACTGCCGGAATCGGGCTTGATCAGCGTTGACAGCACCTTGACGGTCGTCGTCTTGCCAGCACCATTGGGGCCGAGCAGGGCGGTCACGGTACCCTGGGGCACCTCAAGAGACAGCCCATCGAGGGCCCGCACCACCGCCGAACCCTTGGGCGTATAGGTCTTGACAAGCTCGTTCGCCTCTATGAAAGCCATGGAGACGATCGTAATCACTACGAGCGACAGTCGGCGTACCCGCGACCCGCTCCTCTAGTCGAGCCCGAGCTTCTTGCGCAGCATCGCGACGTGCCCGGTGGCCTTCACGTTGTAGAGGGCTTCGGTGATCACGCCGCGCTCGTCGAGCACAAACGTCGAGCGGATGACGCCAACCACCGTCTTGCCGTACATACTCTTCTCGCCCCACACCGCATAGGCCTCGTGTACCGCGCGGTCGGGGTCGCTGAGGAGAGTGAAGTTCAGGGCATCCACTTCCTGGAATTTCGCGAGCTTTGCCGGGTCGTCCCGGGAGATCCCGACAACCGTGTACCCGGACGACTTGAGCGAGTTCAAGTTGTCGCGAAAGTCGCACGCCTGCTTGGTGCATCCCGCGGTCATCGCCTCGGGATAGAAATACAGGATCACCTTCTTGCCGACTAGATCCGACAGCGCGACGGATGCCCCGGTCTGGTCGGTCAGGGTAAATTCGGGGGCGGTGTCGCCCGCTTCGAGCCGCTCGGTCATGGCACTCCTCGTGTTTCTCACTCATGCTAACCTTGTTGATCGGCCTGCCTGTACAGTGGGCCGGCCACGCACCTCTAGCTCAATTGGCAGAGCAACTGACTCTTAATCAGTGGGTTCCCGGT
>JBBQZJ010000161.1:0-5604 GCA_038207805.1 Actinomycetales bacterium
GGATTCGGCGACAGCAACAACGAGCCCTGGCCGGGCATCACGGGTGCAGCCGATCGCGTCGCGGAGCTGATCTCCAGCCACGCGCGCCACGGCCGCGCCCACGTCGTCGGGCTCTCGCTCGGGTCGAGCGTCGCGATCGAACTCGCCCTGCGGCATCCGGATGCCGCAGCCAGCCTGTTCCTCGCGAGCCCCACCGTCACACCGCCGGCCACCACACAAGTGCTGCTCGGCCGCGCGATGCTCTCCCAGTGGGAGCGCCCGTCGTTCTGGAAGGCCCTCGCCCGCGGCTACGGCCTGCCGGCCGACTCCGTTCAGCTCTTCATCGACACCGGCCTCGGCATCGCTAAGAGCACGGCGGTCGCGATCTTCGAGGAAGTGAACGCGGGCATTCCGATCGATCGCATCGCGACACTCACCGTGCCCACCCTTGCCGTCGCGGGCGGCAAAGATGCGGCGAGCGTGCGTCGCGGCTCACTCGTCGCACTCGCTGCGGCCGGAGTCACGACCGCTATCGCCCCCGGCTTGCACCACCAATGGAATATCGAGAACGTCGAGCTGTTCAACTCGTCGTTGCGGGCCTGGCTCGACGGGCGAAACGTCGCACAGGGTCTCGACGCTGGGTCGCGGCGCTAGTATTTAGGGCGAAACCCCACGACGATATTTTTCGTTCCCCACCACCCTCCAAAGGAGTTCTTCCGTGGCTTTGATCGAAGCAGTCGGTGCTCGCGAAATTCTTGATTCCCGGGGTAACCCGACCGTTGAAGTCGAGGTCTTGCTCGAAGATGGCGTGGTCGCCCGTGCCGCCGTTCCCTCCGGCGCATCGACAGGCGCGTTCGAGGCGTACGAACTGCGCGATGGCGACAATGCGCGCTACGGCGGCAAAGGCGTTCTGAAGGCGGTCGAAGCGGTACTCGACGTGCTGGGTCCGGCCGTAGAGGGTTTCGACGCGGCCGACCAGCGTCTGGTCGACGCCGAGATGATCGGTCTCGACGGCACAGACAACAAGAAGAAGCTGGGCGCGAACGCGATCCTCGGAGTGTCACTCGCCGTCGCGAAGGCCGCCGCCGACTCGGCCGACCTTCCGCTGTTCCGCTACCTGGGCGGATCGAACGCCCACACCCTGCCCGTGCCGATGATGAACATCATCAACGGTGGCGCCCACGCTGACACCGCACTCGACATCCAGGAGTTCATGGTGTTGCCGATCGGCGCCGAGACATTCGGTGAGGGCTTGCGCTGGGGCACCGAGGTGTACCACGCGCTCAAGGGGCTGCTGAAGAAGGGTGGCCAGTCGACCGGGCTCGGCGACGAGGGCGGGTTCGCCCCCGACCTGCCCGGAGCCCGCGCCGCACTCGACTTCATCGTCGAAGCCATCATCTCCGCGGGCTTCACGCCCGGCAAAGACTTCGCCCTCGGCCTCGACGTCGCTGCAACGGAGTTCTTCGCAAACGACGTGTACTCATTCGAGAAGCAGACGCTGACTGGCGAGCAGCTCACCGAATTCTGGGTCGGCCTCGTCAAGGACTACCCGCTCGCCACAATCGAAGACCCCCTCGCCGAAGACGACTGGGCGGGCTACGCGCACCTCACCGCCGAGCTCGGCGACAAAGTGCAGATCGTCGGCGACGACCTGTTCGTCACGAACCCGAAGCGCCTCAAGCGCGGCATCGACGAGAAGGTCGCCAACTCCATCCTCGTCAAGGTCAACCAGATCGGCACCCTGACCGAGACGATGGATGCCGTAGCAATGGCCCAACGCGCCGGCTACACCGCGATCATTTCGCACCGTTCCGGCGAGACCGAGGACACAACGATCGCTGATCTGGCCGTGGCAACCGACGCCGGCCAGATCAAGACGGGTGCACCCGCGCGCTCCGACCGCGTCGCCAAGTACAACCAGCTTCTGCGCATCGAGGAAGAACTCGGCGACGCCGGGGTCTACGCCGGTCGCTCGGCGTTCCCGAGATTCCAAGGCTGACCGCTTAAGATCGACCGCATGGCGCAGCGTCGATCACCCCGGAGCCGTCCGGTCGCACTCCCGCGCGAGGAGTCGGCACCGGAGCACTGGCTGCGTACCATCCGGTTTTCGGGCTTCACAGTGCTCATGTTGGGGCTCGTCGTGCTCGCCGTCATCGTGCTCGCACCGAACCTGCGGATCCTCATCGAGCAGCGCCAGCAGATCGAGAAACTCCAACGGGAGGTCGCCCAGACCCAGGGAAACGTGGAGGAGCTGACGAAGGATGTCGCGCGCTGGAGCGATCCCGCCTACATCGAGGCGCAGGCTCGCGAGCGCCTGTTCTATGTCTTCCCCGGTGACGTCAGCTACCTCGTCGTCGGCGACTCGTCTGTTGTCACCACCGCGAACGGGCAACCGATCAGCGACGCCATCCAGACGACCCGGGTGGACTGGCTCGCCACCCTCCTCTCGTCGGTATACACCGCCGGGCTGACGGATGCCGCCCCGAGCGAGCTCGTCGGCCCCGATCTGGGGGCTGGCCAGTGACTCGGCCGCCCTTCGCGCCCGCCAGCGTCGAAGACATCGCCACGGTGTCGCGCCAACTGGGTCGCCCAGCTCGCGACGTCGTCGGCATCGCGGCACGCTGCGTCTGCGGTGCTCCGACGGTGGTGTCGACTCGACCGCGGCTCTCCGACGGCACTCCTTTCCCCACCTTCTACTACCTCACGCATCCCGCCGCGACCGCCGCCGTGTCGACGCTCGAAGCCGAGGGTCAGATGCCGGGCCTCGCGCGCCTGCTCGTTGACGAGGTCGCCGCCGCTTACCGCCACGCCCACACGCAATACATTGCCGACCGCGAAAGCGTCGCCGTGGTCGACGAGGTTGCCGCAATCTCGGCAGGCGGGATGCCCGACCGGGTCAAGTGCCTGCACGCCCTCGTCGGCCATGCTCTGGCCGCCGGCCCCGGAGTCAACCCGATCGGTGACATCGCGCTGGACCGCGCGCAGTGGAGCCCCGAGGTGTGTCAGTGTGCTGACCGCGTTGGGGTTGAGGACAGTGCCTAGCAATTGGTCGACCGCGGCGCCCCGCCGACCGGTGACCGCTGTGGCTTTCGCCGCTGCCGCGTCGCTGCTCTTCGTCGGCACGGTGTTCAGCGGGCCACTCCTCGCCGGCCCGCAGAACGCCGGCACCGCGGCCCGAGCGGATTCGGTGCGCAACTCTGAGTATTGGCTCGACGAGTACGGCATCCGCACAGCGTGGAAGACGACCCAGGGCGAAGGTGTGACCATCGCGGTGATCGACACCGGAGTCGATGGGAGTGTGGCCGAGCTTCAGGGCGTCGTGGTGGGCGGGACCGACGTCTCGGGCATCGGTTCGCCCGACGGTCAGACTCCGATCGGCTCGGTGGGCAGCGAACACGGCACGATGGTCGCCGCTCTGGCCGCGGGACGCGGCACCGGGGGCAACAGCGGGGTCATCGGCTCGGCACCGAAAGCCTCGATTCTCTCGATCTCGATCGGGTTCGGCGAGGGAGCAACCAGTTCGGACGACCAAATCGCCCGCGCCGTGCGGTGGGCCGTCGACAACGGCGCCGACGTTATCAACATGTCCCTCACGCGCAATACCCTCGACTGGCCGGCCAGCTGGGATGACGCCTTCCTGTATGCGGAGGACAACAATGTCGTCGTCGTTGCCGCGGCCGGCAACCGGGGCAGCGGAACCACTCAGGTCGGCGCACCGGCAACCATGCCCGGCGTTCTCACCGTCGCGGGAGTCGACATTAACGGCGAGGCCAGCTTTGACGCCTCATCCCAGGGCATCACGATTGCCGTGGCCGCGGCCAGCGAAGACCTCGTCGGTGTTGTCCCCGGTGGAGGACACGTCATCTGGAATGGCACGAGCGGTGCGACCCCCATCGTTGCCGGCATCGTCGCGCTCGTAAAGGCGGCCCATCCGGAGCTGGATGCCGCGAACATCATTAATCGCGTCGTCTCGACCGCGCGCGACGAGGGTGCTCCCGGACCGGACCCGATCTACGGCTTCGGACTCATCGACGCGCAGGCGGCGGTCGGCGCGAGCGTTCCCCGAGTTGACACAAACCCGATGGGCGACCTGCGCGAGTGGATCACGCTCTACCGTCGTGCCGAAGCGACCCCGTCACCACTTCCGTCCGCAGTTTCGTCACCCACACCCGACCCCGTGGCGTCGACCCCGCGCAACCCGCTCGGCACGCTGCTGCCGACAGTGAACCTGCTGCGCACTGTCGGCATCCCGTTGGGAGTTGTGGCAGCGTTTCTGGCGATTAGCGCTGGTGCAGCGGTGTTTGGCGTGCGCCGGTTCTGGCCGACTCGCCGGAGGCGGTAGATTAGGGGCGAACTTTCAGTCACAAGAGACCCACCACTGTCCTCTTAGGAGCTTTTACTCGTGCCCAAGATCCTCATCGTCGGCGGCGGCTACGCCGGTTTCTACACCGCACGCAAATTGGAGAAGTGGTTGTCTCGCGGCGAAGCCGAGGTCACCATGGTCGACCCGTTGCCATACATGACGTACCAGCCGTTCCTCCCCGAGGTCGCTGCGGGTTCCATCGAGCCCCGGCACGCTGTGGTTTCTCATCGCCGCCACCTCCGCAAGACCCGGATCGTCACCGCGAAGGTGACGGGCATTAATCACGCCACGAAGTCCGCAACGATCACCCCGGCCGTCGGCGAGACGTGGGAAGAGAAGTACGACGTTGTCATCGTCACCGCCGGTTCGGTGTCGCGTACGTTCCCGATTCCCGGCCTTGCCGATCAGGCGATTGGCATGAAGAACATCGAGGAAGCCATCGCTGTTCGCGACCGCGTCATCTCGAACTTCGACAAGGCATCCAACCTTCCCGCCGGTCCCGAACGCGACCGGCTGCTCACCTTCGTCGTCGTCGGCGGGGGCTTTGCTGGCATCGAGGTTTACGGAGAGCTTCGCAGTCTTGCGTCGTCGCTTATCGCGACCTATCCGACGATCACCTTCGATGATGTGCACTTCCACCTCATCGAGGCGATGGGCCGGATCATGCCCGAGGTGTCACTGAAGACGAGCCTGTGGGTGATCAAGAACCTCGACCAGCGCGGCGCGAAGATTCATCTCGACACCCAGCTCAGTTCGGCAGTCGATGGCAAAGTCGAGTTGTCGACCGGCGAGACGTTCGAATCCGACACCATCGTGTGGACCGCGGGCGTCATGGCCAGCCCGATGCTCGCCAACACCGACCTACCCGTGGAGGAGCGCAAGCGCCTTCGGGTGCAGGCCGACCTGCGGGTCATCAACGACGACGGAGTTGTCGCGGATGCGTGGGGTGCGGGCGATGTGAGCGCAGTTCCCGACCTGACCGGTGATGGGATTGCGGGCTTCTGTGTTCCCAACGCCCAGCACGCTGTGCGTCAGGGCAAACTAATGGCAAAGAATGTGGTTGCCGTGCTGCGTGACGAACAGCCCAAGGACTACTTCCACAAGAACCTCGGGGCGGTAGCCGGTCTCGGCCTCTACTACGGTGCGTTCCAAGCGGGCCGCCTGGGCATCACGGGCCTCATCGCGTGGTTCATGCATCGCGGGTATCACGGGCTCGCGATCCCCATGTGGGAGCGCAAGATCCGCGTCTTCGGCAACTGGAT
>JBBQZJ010000162.1:0-5569 GCA_038207805.1 Actinomycetales bacterium
AGGCTCGCCGAAGCCATCTCCGCCGACACGTGGGTGCAGTGGGTCTACGACTGGAACGCGACAACCGGAGCACACGTGATAGAGGCACGAGCGACGGATGCCGCGGGCGGCGAGCAGTCGGGCACGCCGGTTTCGGTCATCCCGGATGGCGCAGAGGGGTATCACACGGTCGCCGTGACCGTCGCCTAGCCCCCTCCCGGCTACCCGAGGTCGCGGGCGGTGCGCAGCACCGCGGGGCCGAGCGACAGCATCCCGTCGTTCAGCGGTGAGCAGCGCATGCCGCCGCGCCCCCGCAACGCTCGGTGCGCGCCGGGAGCGAGAGCGACATCCATCCAGGCGCACGGATTAGCTGGGCGGTGAGCCGTGAACAGCACCTCACCCTCACCCGAGTCGAGGGAGAACGTCTCGTCGCGCAGCTCATCGATGGGCATCCCTCGAACCATGACGTTGCGACGCGTGCCTGTTGGGTCGAGGTCACGGTCGAGAGCCAGAGCACGGGCGACATGCTCCAGCGCTTCGATCGACTGAATGGTGACGGATGCCTTGGCGTGCGCAGCGCGACCAAAGTACCGATCGCCGACCACCCCGAGCCCGGCTCGCAGCTCGAGCGCTTCTCGCGACTCGATACCGACGGCATCCGCCGGACCGTCAGCGGGGCGCCCCTCGTAGCGGTGCAGCGACGACGCCAACAGCGACACGATCTCGACCTCGCGGGTGAAGGGAAGGTCGGTCACCCCTCAACGCTACGCCTACACTCGACACAGTGGCTCACCTCCTCGGCGCTGAAGCGCTGCACCTCGAATTCCCCACCCGTGTGATTTTTGACAAAGTCACCATTGGGCTCGACGAGGGCGACCGCATCGGCATTGTCGGCCGCAACGGCGACGGCAAGTCCACCCTGTTGCGGATGCTCTCCGGTCGCCTCGAGCCCGACTCCGGCCGGGTCACCCGCCGCGGCGGTGTCACGATCGCGATGCTCGATCAGGCGGATGAGCTGGCCAGCGGCAAGACCGTGCACCAGACCGTCATCGGCGACATCGATGAGCACGTGTGGGCGGGCGATCCGCAGGTGCGCGACGTAATCGCGGGACTCATCGCGGACATCCCGTGGGAGGCCATGGTCGACGATTTGTCCGGTGGTCAGCGTCGCCGGGTCGCGCTCGCGGCCCTGCTCATCGGCGACCACGACATCATCTTCCTCGACGAGCCGACTAACCACCTCGACGTCGAGGGCATCGCCTGGCTCGCCGGGCATCTCAACCGCCGCTGGTCGGCAAACGCGGGCGGACTGATCGTCGTGACCCACGATCGCTGGTTCCTCGACGAAATCTGCACGGCCACGTGGGAGGTGCACGATCGACTGATCGAGCCCTTCGAGGGCGGGTATGCCGCGTACATTCTTCAGCGGGTGGAGCGCGACAAGATGGCGGCGGCATCCGAATCGAAAAGGCAGAACCTCATGCGCAAGGAGCTCGCGTGGCTGCGCCGGGGTGCTCCGGCGCGCAGCACGAAGCCGAAGTTCCGCATCGACGCTGCCAACGAGCTCATCGCGAATGAGCCGCCGGTGCGCGACAGTGTTGCGCTGTCCCAGATGGCAATGCAGCGTCTGGGCAAGGATGTCGTCGATCTCGAGAACGTCTCTGTCAGCTACGGCGACAAGAGCGTTCTGAAGGAGGTCACCTGGCGCATCGCCCCGGGTGAGCGCACCGGCATCCTCGGTGTCAACGGTGCCGGCAAGTCGACGCTGCTCTCCCTCGTTGCCGGCTCCCTTCTGCCCACGAGCGGACGGGTGAAGCGGGGCAAGACGATCAAGGTCGCGACCCTCACCCAGCAGCTTTTCGAACTGGAAGACATTTGGGATGACCGCGTCAGCGAGGTCATCGGTCGCCAAAAGAGCACCTACGTCACCGGCGGCAAGGAGATGACCCCCGGCCAACTGCTGGAGCGGGTCGGATTCTCGAGCGCGCAACTCTCAACACCCGTGAAGGATCTCTCTGGCGGTCAGAAGCGTCGCCTTCAGCTGCTGTTGATTCTGTTGAGCGAGCCGAACGTGCTCATCTTGGATGAGCCGACGAACGACCTCGACACCGACATGCTCGCCGCGATCGAGGACCTGCTCGACTCGTTCCCGGGCACTTTGCTCGTGGTCAGTCACGACCGGTACCTCGTCGAGCGGGTCACCGATCAGCAGTTCGCAGTGATGGATGGCGGACTGCGGCACTTGCCGCGCGGGGTCGACCAGTACCTGGAGATTCGGCGCGCGGTCACGTCTGGCGGGAGATCCGCTGAGGGTGGCGGGAGATCCTCCGCGGGTGGCGGGAGATCCGGCGGCGCGGCGGGGGTTGCGACTCCCGCCAACGGTAAGGGACTCCCGCCAAAGCTGGGGGGCGCGGAGTTGCGCACCGCGCAGAAGGAGCACGCCGCGGCATCCCGCAAGATTGAGAAACTCAACGGCCAGATCGCCGGCGTGCACGAGGCAATGGCGCTGCACGACCAGAGCGACTACACGGGACTCGGCACACTTGCTGCCGAGCTCGCTGGCTACCAGAACCAGTTGGACACGGTGGAGCTACGCTGGCTCGAGCTTGAAGAACTGCTCGGCTGAACTGCTCGGCTGAACTCTCCGGCTGAACTGCTCGGCTGATTTGCGCAGCTGAGTCCCTCGGCAGCGAATAGGCTCGCATCCGTGCATCCCGCTTCAGCCCGAGTCGCGGGGCTCGGCGTCTACCTTCCCGAGTCAACGCGATCCGCAGCCCAGACCGAGCGCGACCTGCGCGCATCCAATCCGAGCTTGAAGATCGCGACGGGTCTCATCCACCGGCTGACCGGCGTGGAGTCGGTACACCTGCGGCCCGACGGCTGGCACACCTCCGACCTCGCGGTCGCCGCCGCGCGGAATGCGCTGGCCGAGTCACCGGGCGACCCGGACCTGCTGATTTTCGCCAGCGCCAGCCAAGACCTCATTGAGCCGGCGACGAGTCACATCGTTGCGGCCAAGTTGGGCCTCTCCTGCCCGGTCATGGATGTCAAGAACGCCTGCAACTCGGTCATCAACGCCATGCAGGTGGCCGAGGCTCTCATCGCGAGCGGTCAGTATCGCCGGGTGCTCATCGCCAGCGGCGAGCAACCCTCGCACGGTGTGCGTTGGCAGCTGCGCGATCACGAGCAGTTCATCCGCAGTTTTCCGGGCTACACGATGAGTGACGGGGGTGCGGCAGTGGTTCTCGAGGCGACGGATGACCCGAGCACGGGCATCCTCGATTCGAGCTTCATCGCCGTCTCGAAGCACTGGGACATCGGCACCCTGCCGACGGGCGGGTCGATGAACCCGCGCAGCATCGAGCACGCCTACTTCGACATGGATGGGCAGGGGTTACAGCGCGCCTTTCTGGAACTCGGCCCGCAGCCGGTACTCGACCTGCTGGAGCGCAACGGCCTGTCCTGGGACGACTTCGACCTCGTTGCGATCCACCAGGTCGCGCTGCCCTACCTGCCGCCCATCTTCGAGCGGCTGGGCGTCACGCCCGACAAGAGTGTCATCACCATCTCCGAGCACGGCAATCTCGCGTCGGTCACGCTGCCCCTGCAGCTGATGCTGGCGCGCGACCGCGGTCTCGTGGCACCCGGCAGTCTCGTGCTTCTGATCGGGCTGGCCGGTGGTATTTCGCTCGGGCTGATGGTGGTGAGGTTGTGAGCGGCGGTCAGTCGAGTGCCGCCCGAGGCGGTGTAGCCAGACCACGGCTCGCGGTCGTCGTGCCGGTCTACAACGAGGCGGCGGGCATCCGGCCCACGCTGGACGCGCTGGCGGCTCAAGCGGACACGGACTTTGACGTGGTTTTCGTCGACAACTCGTCGACGGATGCCTCGGTCGAGGTAATTCGCGAGTTCGCCGAATCCCATACCCTCACGCGATGGCGGGTGATCAACGAGACCCAGAAGGGCACGGGGGCTGCCGCGGACACCGGGATGCGCGACGCCATCGCGCACGGCGCTACTCTCCTCGCCCGCACCGACGCTGACTGCCTGCCGCGTTCCGACTGGACCGCCGCCGTCCGGCGGGCGCTCACGACAGGCGGGCTGCGTCTGGTCGGAGGCGAGCTGGTGCCCCGCCACGACGAGGGACTGTCGCTGGGGCGCCGGGCCGCGCTGCGCGGTGCAGTCGAGCTCGCCGAGGCGTTCGGCCGGCTGCGCCCCGGCAACCGCTCGCCCGACTATCGGGGCCCCTACATGATGGCAGCGGGGTGCAATGTTGGCATCACCGCCGAGCTCTATCAGGCGGCGGGCGGATTCCCGCGCACCGCGATCGAGGACCTCCACGAAGACCGCGCACTCGTCAACGCGGTGCGAAGAATCACCAGCGCCTACGCTCGTCGGCGCGATGTCGTGGTCTATGGCTCGTCGCGCCGCGTGCGGGCGTGGGGTCTGAAGAACACCCTGCTCTGGTACAAGGATCACGCCTATCGGCCCGAGCATGTGGACATCAGATGACCGCTGCCAGGAGCTCGATGACCGAGCCACGCCGAGATCTCGCCGCCCGCTGGGAAGGCCGAGTGATGCGTGCCGCGCACCCGATCGCGTACCCGGCACTGCGGATGGCCCGCCGCCCGGCCCAGCGCATTCCCGGTCTCGGGGTGCTCGTGCGCGACGCGGGGCTGCTGCGGGCGATCCTGATGAACACCGACAGTTTCACCAAGACCGGACCGGGCAGCCCGAGCGACCTCTGGACGCCGGTGCTTGGGCCAGCGGTGCTGCTCAACATGGAGGGCGCGGATCACCTCGCCCTGCGCCGCAAGCTCGGCCCGCTGTTCGCCCCGAGCTACGTGGATGCCTTGGTGGCGTCATCCCTACCGGCGACGCAACTCACCGATCGCCTGCGCTCCGGGCAAGCGGTCGACCTGGTTGCCGAGGCCAAGCGCAACGCGAGCATCATGATCAGCCAGCTCGTGGGGCTCGCGGTCGAGGCGGTGGATGACGAGTTGTTCGATCGGGTGTCGTCTATCACCCGGTTTGTGCGGCTCTCCCGACCGCGGCTCACCGAGGCTCAGGTGCGAGCGGCGCGCGGCATCCTCGATGAACTCACCAGCCACGCCCGCGCTGCGTACCGCGATGGGAACGAGTCGACGGTCCCCGGCCGGATGCGGGCACTGGGCCTGAGCGAGGACGAAGCGATGGGAGCGGTCGGCGCCTTTGTCCTGACCGGAACCGAGACCCTGGTCTCGTACGTGCCCCGGCTGATCGCGCTTCTCATCGACACGGGGTGGATGTCGCGGCTCGCGTTCGCCCCCGAACTTGTCGAACCAGCTATCGCCGAGGGGCTCAGGGTCACGACTCCGTCGCCGGTGATGCTTCGCAGTGTGGTCGCGGAGGATGTGATCGGTGGGGTGGCCGTGCATCCCGGCGACCGCGTGATTCTGGCCACCTTTCTGGCCAACGCGGCGAGTGGTGGCTTTGATCCGGTCGCACACTCGGCCGCCTCGCTCAAGCAGTTGTGGTTCGGGGCGGGAAGCCACTTCTGTCTCGGGGCTCCTCTGGCGCTCGCGCAGGTTCGGGCAACCCTGGGTGCACTGCT
>JBBQZJ010000163.1:0-5545 GCA_038207805.1 Actinomycetales bacterium
TGCGTGGCATCTTTACGACTCTTCCTACTTGCGCTTCTTGCCGACGTTGCGTCGACGAACGATGAGCTGGTCGCTGGCGAGCTTGCGCTTGCGGGTGCGGCCTTCCTTCTGGCCCCAGGGGGTGACCGGGTGACGTCCACCTGACGTCTTACCCTCACCACCACCGTGCGGGTGGTCAACCGGGTTCATGGCGACACCGCGCACGGTCGGGCGAACGCCCTTCCAGCGCATGCGCCCAGCCTTACCCCAGTTGATGTTCGACTGTTCGGCATTGCCGACCTCGCCGATCGTTGCGCGGCAGCGCACGTCGACGTTGCGGATTTCGCCTGACGGCAAACGCAGTTGCGCGTACGGGCCATCCTTGGCAACCAGACGAACGGATGCCCCAGCGGAGCGAGCCATCTTGGCGCCTCCACCCGGGCGAAGCTCGATCGCGTGGATAACGGTACCGACGGGGATGTTCTTCAGCGGGAGGTTGTTTCCCGGCTTGATGTCAGCAGCGGGACCCGACTCCACGATGTCGCCCTGGTTGAGCTTGTTCGGGGCAATGATGTATCGCTTCGAACCATCCATGAAGTGCAGCAGGGCAATACGCGCCGTGCGATTGGGGTCGTATTCGATCTCGGCAACCTTGGCGTTCACGCCATCCTTGTCGTTGCGCTTGAAGTCGATCATGCGGTACTGGCGCTTGTGGCCACCACCGATGTGACGAGTCGTGATGCGACCGGCGTTGTTACGGCCACCCGTCTTGGGCAGCGGGCGCAGCAGCGACTTCTCGGGCGTCGAGCGGGTGATCTCGGCGAAGTCTGCCACCGAGGAACCGCGACGACCGGGCGTCGTGGGCTTGTATTTACGAATAGCCATGATGGTCTCCTATGGTCCCTAGCCGACAGCCGTGAAGATGTCGATGGAACCGGACTTGAGCGTGACGATTGCGCGCTTGGTGTCCTTGCGCTTGCCGAGTCCGAACTTGGTGCGACGGGTCTTGCCCGTGCGGTTCAGAGTGTTGACCGAGCCGACCTTAACGTCGAAGATCTTCTCGATCGCCAGCTTGATCTCGGTCTTGTTGGCCCGCGGGTCGACCACGAAGGTGTACTTGCCATCGTCGATCAGGCTGTAGCTCTTCTCGGAGACGACCGGCGCGATGATGATGTCGCGGGGATCCTTGTAGGTGTTGGCGCTCATGCGCTGACCCCTTCCTTTGTAGCCTTGGTGTTCCAGGCGACAAACGCCTCGTACGCACCTTGGGTGAAGACGATGTCGTCGCTCACCAGCACGTCGTAGGCATTGAGCTGGTCGTAGGGCAAAACGTGAACCGTTGCGAGGTTACGAACGCTCTTGTAGCTGACCTCGTCTTCGCGCTGCAGAACGATGAGCACGTTCTTGCTGGGCGCGATCGAGTTGAGCAGTGCTGACACGGCGCGCGTTGACGGCACGTTGCCGACCGACAGCGAGTCGATCACGTGCAGGCGCTCGCCACGAGCGCGGTCAGACAGCGCGCCCCGAAGTGCTGCAGCGATCATCTTCTTGGGGGTGCGCTGCGAGTAGTCACGCGGGTGCGGACCGTGCACAATGCCACCACCCTTCATCTGAGGGGCGCGGATCGAGCCCTGACGAGCGCGACCAGTTCCCTTCTGCTTGAACGGCTTACGGCCGGCACCGGACACCTCGCCGCGACGCAGCGTGTTGTGCGTACCCTGGCGTGCAGCTGCACGCTGGGCCACGACGACCTGGTGGATGAGCGGAACGTTGGTCTGCACATCGAACACCTCGGCGGGAAGGTCAAGTGAAGCGACCTTGGCGCCCTTGGCATTGATGACGTCGATTGAAGCGGTGGCCATGGCCCTACGCCCCCTTCACTGCGTTGCGAACGAAAACGATGCGACCACGAGCGCCGGGGACCGCTCCCTTGACGAGGAGGATGCCCTTCTCGAGGTCGACCGAGTGGACGGTCAGGTTGAGCACGGTGACCCGATCGCCACCCATGCGACCCGCCATGCGCATGCCCTTGAAGACACGGCTGGGGGTCGAGGATGCACCGATCGAGCCGGGCTTGCGGTGGTTACGGTGCAAACCGTGGCTCGACGACACACCCTTGAAGTTGTGGCGCTTCATCACACCAGCGAATCCCTTGCCCTTGCTGGTGCCGACGACGTCGACCTTCTTGCCGGGCTCGAAGATATCGACCGTCAGCTCCTGGCCGAGGCTGTAGTCCGCGGCATCCGCCGTACGAAGCTCGGTGAGGTGCCGGCGCGGCGTAACTCCGGCCTTGTCGAAGTGGCCGGTTAGCGGCTTCGTCACCTTGCGCGGGTCGATCTGCCCGTAGGCGATCTGCACTGCGCTGTAGCCGTCAACCTCGGGCGTGCGTAGCTGGGTGACGACGTTGGGGGTGATTTCGACGACGGTCACGGGCACGAGCTTGTTGTTCGCGTCCCAGACCTGCGTCATGCCGAGCTTCTTGCCCAGCAGACCCTTGGTGGTCTTCGTAGTCATAGTTTTACCTGGCCTGTTTCTGGCAAGCTCTAGAGCTTGATCTCGATGTTGACGTCGGCCGGCAGGTCGAGACGCATAAGCGAATCGACGGCCTTCGGTGTCGGGTCGATGATGTCAATGAGCCGCTTGTGGGTGCGCTTTTCGAAGTGTTCGCGGCTGTCCTTGTACTTATGAGGAGAGCGAATCACGGCGATGATGTTCTTCTCGGTAGGAAGCGGCACCGGGCCGACAACCGTTGCACCGGCACGGGTGACCGTGTCGACGATTTTGCGCGCCGAGGAGTCGATGACCTCGTGATCATACGACTTCAGTCGAATGCGGATCTTTTGTCCCGCCATGACGTCACTCACTCTCTGTTTGTTGCTACGCACCACTGTTTATGTGTCAATGTGATCGACCCCCGGCGCGCACGCGTCAAGCGCTTGCACGACGCTTTTCAGCCCAGCACCTTTCGGTACCGGCAGAAGGTCGAGTGAACCGTATTCTGCTCCCTGCGGCCTAGAGCCCCGCTCTTGGAGCGTCTCTATGCACAACCTGGGAGTGATTCGCGCGCCACGAGGGCGGCGAAATGTCGAACTAGACGAGTTTGCCATACTCCGGCATTTGCTGCAACCCGGGCGTGTCGCACTGCGGGCAGCGAGTCGCTCAGGAGCCGATGGCGGCCAGAACTCGCTGAATCAGCGGCACTCCGGGCCGGTACGCAAGATGCACGTAGCTCGGAGCTGACAGGATTGCCAGGTCGGCGCGCGCCCCGATTCGCAGGTGGCCCACATCCTCGCGATGCAGAGCCGCTGCGCCACCCAGCGTGGCAGCCGCGAGCGCCTGAAGGGGCGTCATCCCCATCTCCCGAACCGCGAGCGCGATGCACAGCGACATCGAGTTGGTGTAGCTCGACCCGGGGTTGCAGTCGGTGGAGATCGCGACGCTCACACCGGCGTCAATCAGGCGCCGTGCATCCGGGTAAGGCTGCTTGGTCGAGAACTCGACACCGGGCAGCAGTGTGGCCACCGTGGAGCTGCCCGCGAGCGCTTCGATGTCTGCCCCCGAGAGGAACGTGCAGTGGTCAACGCTCGCTGCCCCGAGTTCGACCGCGAGCTGAACGCCCCCGGACTCGCCGAGCTGGCCCGCGTGCACTCGCGCGCCGAGGCCCCGCTTCATTCCGGCGGTCAGTATGGCGCGGCTCTCGTCGACGGTGAACGCACCTGTTTCGCAAAATACGTCGATCCACTTCGCGTGGGGCGCGCAGGCATCCAGCATCTCGCCCATCACTAGCGCGACATAGTCGTCTCGGTCACCGCCGGCCGGCACGACGTGCGCCCCCAGGAAGGTGACCTCCGGGGTGAGCGTTGCTGCAAGGCGCACGCTTCGCTCCTCGTCAGCCACGGTGAGACCGTATCCACTCTTGATCTCGATGGTTGTGGTGCCCTGCGCTCTGGCCTCGGCCACCAGCCTGGTCGCGTTCGCCAGAAGCTGGGCGTCGGTCGCCTCGCGGGTCAAGCGCACCGTGCGCTGGATGCCGCCGGCCTCGTAACGCCGACCCGCCATGCGTGCCTCGAACTCGTCGGCGCGATCGCCCGCGAAGACGAGATGACTGTGGCTGTCGACAAAACCGGGGATCACGCAGGCGCCCGCCGCGTCCACACGCTCGTCGGCGGCGGGAGCATCGGAGGCATCGCCCACCCACACAACCAGACCGTTCTCACTAACGAGGGCCGCGTTCTCGCGCTGAGGTCGTTCGACATCGTGCGTGACGAGCAGGCCGATCGAGTCGACGAGGGTGGTCGTCATCGTCGCTCCAGACCGGCCAGGGCCTCCAACACGCAAAGGGCGACGAGGCGAACGGTGCGACCGTCGGCAGCATCGGCGGCGGCATCCACCTCGGTGAGGTCGATGGATGCGACGGCCGCGTGAGCCCCGGCCACTCGCGCCGCGACCCGCAGGTCGATCGCCGCCACGCCACCGGGCACTGACGCGGGGCATCCGGGAGCCACCGCGCGGTCGCAGACGTCGACGTCGAGGTCGACGTGCACTGCTCCGCCGCCCGCCGCCGCGATCTCCAGCGCTTCGGCCATGGCGTCGTCCATCGGCCGCCGACGCAGTTCGTCGCGAGTGATGACCGTGATTCCGTAGTCGGCAGCCCGCTCGGCGTAGAAGCGTGAGTTGGCGAACGGTTCGATGCCCACCTGTACCACGCGAGTTCCTGCAATACCGGCTTCGATCAGTTGCCGTACGGGGGAGCCGTTGCTGACGCCGTCGCGCAGGTCGTGGTGCGCATCAACGGTGACCAGTCCCTGCGCGCCGCGACCACGGGCGACGGGTACGGTCGCGCTGTTGTCCCCGCCGAGCGCAATGACCAGCGTGGAGTTGATGGCTGCAACGAACGCCGTGGCATCCACGGTGTCGGGGTCGGCAGCATCACCGGCGTCACTGAGGACCAGCGAACTCTCGAAGCTGTACCGCCGCAGCGCTTCGCGCACTGCCCCCGGGGTGAGGTGGGCTTGACTCGGCGAAAGCGAGGACGAGTGCGTCGGGATGCCGACGAGTGTCGCATCCGATCGCCCGGTCGTAACTGGCCAGTCGCCGGCTCGCGGCCAGTGCGGATCGTACGCAAGCATCAGGCCTCCTGCATCGGAATGCGCACCCCGAGTCGACTCGCGGTATCGATGGCCTCATCGTAGCCAGCGTCGACGTGCCGGATGACGCCCATCCCGGGGTCATTGCTCAATACGCGCGCGAGCTTCTGGCCGGCAAGCGCCGTTCCGTCGGCAACGGTGACCTGACCGGCGTGGATGGAGCGCCCGATCCCGACGCCACCGCCGTGGTGAATCGAGACCCAAGTCGCGCCGGAAGCGGTGTTGACGAGGGCGTTCAGGAGCGGCCAGTCGGCGATCGCGTCCGACCCGTCCTTCATCGCCTCGGTCTCGCGATAGGGGCTTGCGACCGAGCCAGAGTCGAGGTGGTCCCGTCCGATCACGAGGGGTGCTGCGAGCTCGCCGGAGGCGACCATGTCGTTGAATCTCAGGCCCGCAACATCCCGCTCCCCATATCCGAG
>JBBQZJ010000164.1:0-5539 GCA_038207805.1 Actinomycetales bacterium
TGGCGGGCCCGAGGACCCGTAAGGGGCTAGTTCACGCGTCGAGAGAGGTCGGCGATCGCGTCTTCTGTGTTGGCGACCGCTGCGCGCAACTCGGCCTCACGTGCCTTGTAGCCGTCAACCAGAGCACCGCCAAATTCCCGGGCCTTGCTGTCCACGTCGTCGAAGAATTGCTTGCCCTCTGGGGTTCTCGCGACCTGGTGCGCGACGAGGAAGCCGGCGGCAACACCGATGGCCAATAGAACGATGCTCTTCATGGTTGCTCCTTGCTGCTGATGGGGTAATCCCGGTCACCTCAAGCTTACTTCGTAGACCGGGCCGCCTTGGGTGCTGGCCGGAGGCCGCTGATCGCCGCCCGGACACCGGCCGAGAATCCGGCGATCTTGATCAGTGGGCCTCCGACGGTCGCGGCGAATAGCGCGACGAGGGCCGAAACGTTGCTGGTCGCGTCCTCGACGCTCGTCGTGATCGAGTCGACCCGCGCGAGCTGCCGGTTGGTCTCGCTGATCGTGAGAGTCGCCTCCTCAAGCAGGGGCGTCACAGTGACGCTCGCGCTGCGTATGGCCGCGCTCGTCTCATCGAAGACCTTGCCCAGCTTGAACAACGGCACTGCAAGAAGTCCAACAAGCACTGCGAATACGCCGGCAGCGATAAGCCCGGCAATGTCTCCACCCGACATGGTGTCCTCTTTTCCTTTCGTGAAACCACAACTGCGCTGGTGAAAAGACAAAGGGCCGGGGAGCAAACCCCGGCCCTTCGAACTCGATTAGCGAGCCGCGTAGTATTCGACGACGAGCTGAACTTCGCAGGTCACGGGGACCTCTGCGCGCTTCGGACGCCGCACGAGGCGCGCCTGAAGCTTGTCGATCTCGACCTCGAGGTAACCCGGGGTCTTCGGCAACACGTCGACGTGGCCCCCCGCTGCGGCGACCTGGAAAATCTCCATGCCCTCGCTACGCGGCTTGACGTGCACGAGTTGACCCGGCTTCACGCGGAACGACGGGCGGTCGACGAGCTGGCCGTCGACCAGGATGTGGCGGTGCACGACCATCTGACGCGACTGGGCCGTGGTGCGAGCGATAGCCGACCGCACGAGGATGGCGTCGAGTCGCATTTCGAGTTGCTCGACGAGGTTCTCACCGGTCAGACCCGAGGCCTTGCGGGCCTCCTCGAACTGAATCTTGAGCTGGGCCTCGCGAATGCCGTACTGGGCGCGCAGGCGCTGCTTCTCGCGAAGGCGCACTGCATAGTCGCTGTCTTGCTTTCGCTTGGTTCGTCCGTGCTCACCGGGAGCGTATGGACGCTTCTCGAGGTACTTTGCTGCCTTCGGGGTCAGGGCGATGCCCAGAGCGCGCGAGAGGCGGGTCTTGCTGCGAGTTCGTGACTTAGTAGACACAGGTTCCTTTTCTGTAGAACTGACGGATGCATCCGGCCGCTTGCGCGCACGCATGCGCGCTCAGCAAAAGCCGGCAAAATTGTGAGGGACGACCCGTGAAGCGTAGGTCGGCTACAGACCGTGTGCTTGCTGGCCGGTGATTCCTGTGCAGCCGCGCTAGGGAAATCAGGCCGTGGGCGGACTAAATACTATCATCGACCGCGGATTATGGCGCGCAGCTTCTCGAGCCTCGCCGCCACGTCGCGTTCGTTGCCATACGCGGTGGGCGTGTAGTACTCGACGCCCGACAGTTCGTCGGGAAGATATTGCTGCTGGGCGATGCCAAACTCCGAGTCGTGGGAGTACACATAACCCTGGCCGTGCCCGAGCTTCTTGGCGCCCGAGTAGTGCGCATCGCGCAGGTGCAGGGGGACTCGACCGATCTTGCCGGCGCGCACATCGGCGATCGCCGCGTCGATCGCTACATATGCGGCATTCGACTTGGGCGCAGTCGCGAGGTACACCACAGCCTCGGCGAGCGGAATCCGGCCCTCCGGCATGCCGATAAGCTGCACGGCATCCGCGGCCGCCATCGCAATCAGCAGGGCCTGCGGATCCGCCATCCCCACGTCTTCAGCCGCCGAGATGATCACCCGCCGAGCAATAAACCGCGGGTCCTCCCCCGCCTCGATCATGCGCGCCAAATAGTGCAGAGCGGCGTCTACGTCGGAGCCTCGCACCGACTTGATGAACGCGCTGATCACGTCGTAGTGTTCGTCCCCCTGGCGGTCGTAGCGCAGCAGGGCTCGATCGACCGCCCGCGCGACGGTGTCGGTCGTGACCACCGGGGTCTCATCACCCTCCTGGGACGCCGTCGCGGCAAGAGCGGCAGCTTCGAGAGCCGTCAAGGCCCGGCGGGCATCGCCTGACGAGAGCCGAATGATCGCATTCTTGGCTTCGGGTTCGAGTTCCACAGCCCCGGCTAGTCCCTGTGGCGCGCTCAGCGCACGATCAATGACCAACTCGAGGTCCTGATCGTCGAGCGCTTCGAGGGTGAGCAAAAGAGACCGCGACAACAGCGGCGAGATCACCGAGAACGACGGGTTCTCGGTCGTCGCAGCAATCAGAATCACCCAGCCGTTTTCCACGCCGGGTAGCAGTGCGTCCTGTTGTGCCTTCGTAAAGCGGTGAATTTCATCCAGAAACAGCACCGTCGTCAGCCCGTAAAGGTCACGACTCGACAGGGCCTCCTCCATCACCTGCCGTACGTCACGCACACCGGCAGTTACCGCAGACAGCTCGATGAACTTGCGCCCCGAACTATTCGCGAGGGCCTTGGCAAGCGTTGTCTTGCCGGTGCCCGGTGGGCCCCAGAGGATTATGGATACGGCGCCCTGCTCACCAGAAACGTCCGATGCGAGACTGACCAGTGGCGATCCCGGGGTCAGGAGATGCCTTTGGCCGGCGATCTCGTCAAGGGTTCTGGGCCGCATTCGCACGGCCAGCGGAGTCGGCGAACTGCGGAGCCCCGGCTGTGCGTTCATAGCCGCAATGCTAGCCGCGGCCGCGGGCAGCAACTCTGTCGTAAAGTTACTCGACCCCAGCAACATCCCGAAGGAGATCCATCGTGGCAGCGAGCAAGTCAACCGAGCGCGAAGCCCGCGAGGCGCGGGAGCGCCTGCGCCGCTACAACGCGAGGCAGGCCGTCCACGCTAACCAGCTCGGTCGGCGCAAGCGCGACAACGTGGCGGCGGTCGGCGCGATCGTCGTGGTCGCTGCAGCGGCGACGGTTCTTCAGCTCTTCTACTTCAACGGCGGCCCCGGTACCCCGACGCCCGCACCGTCAGCAAGCGAAGTGCCACCGGTGAGCCAAGGTCAGAACGTGGGCGACGTGCCGGATCCCGGATTCGCGCAGGCAAAGACGTATACCGGTTCTCTCGGCCTGAACGACATCACTCTCGGGGTCACGCTCGATGCAGCGCTGGCGCCCCAGGCGGTCTCGTCGTTACTGGCCGACTCGCTCACCGGTTACTACGTGGGAAAGACCTGCCACCGACTCGTTAGCTCTGCCACCGCCGGGCTCATTCAGTGCGGCTCCCTCGATGGCACTGGCGCGACCGATCCAACCTACAGTTTTGGGCCGATTGAGAACGCGCCCGCCGACGGACTATACCCTGCAGGGACTATCGCGATGGCTCGAGCGGGCGGCGATGCCTACAGCAACGGTCGCCAGTTCTTCATCGTCTATCAAGACACGACGCTTCCCGCCGATGCCGCCGGTGGCTACACGGTGGTCGGGATGGTAACGAGTGGGCTCGAAGGCCTGATCGCGCAGGTCGCGAACGCCGGAACCGCCGACGGGAGTTCGGATGGCGCGCCCCTGATCGGCACGACCATCTCAAGCTTCACGATCCAGTAACGCCCTCCAGCCGTCGGGTCGCTTGCCATAAGCTGGTGACCGCGTGGCGGCCATGCCCGCACACTCCCGATCGAACAAGGTGAATGTAGTGACTGACGAGAAGGCTCCCTGGGGCCGCGTCGACGAGACGGGCACCGTCTACGTTCGCGAGGCTTCCGGCGAACGAATCGTCGGGCAGTTCCCCGACGGTACTGCCGAAGAAGCTCTCGCCTACTTTGAACGCAAGTATGTCGAATTGGCCGGCCAGGTGACACTGCTTGAGCAACGGGTCAAGCGCGGCGCCCCGGCCGCGGATGTCGCGAAGGCCATGCGCACCCTGAGCGCCAGCGTTGTCACAGCGAACGCAGTCGGCAACCTTGAGGCCCTGCAGACCCGGTTGGCCGCACTCAGCGGAACCGTCTCGGAACTCACCGAGAAGCAGAGCGAGGAGTCGAAAGCCCTCGTCGCAGCGGCTCTGACAGAGCGTGAGGCTCTGGTAGTTGAGGCCGAGACACTCGCGTCCCAGGACCCGGATAAGGCGCAGTGGAAGCAGGTATCTGCCGCCCTCGATGACATATTCGCACGATGGCAGGTGCACCAGAGCGATGGACCACGGCTGCCCAAGAACGAGGCGAACGAGCTGTGGAAGCGCTTCCGTGCAGCACGCGCGACGATCGACGGGCACCGCAAGGCCTTCTTTGCCGAGCTCGACAGTGTGCATAAGCAGGCCCGCGCGCAAAAGCAAGCGCTCGTGGAGAGGGCCGAGGCCCTTGTCAGTAAGGGCGCTGACGGCATCCCGACCTATCGCACCCTCCTCGACGAGTGGAAGGCTGCCGGGCGTGCCGGCAAGAAGCTCGACGACGCGCTGTGGGCCAAGTTCAAGGCGGCCGGGGACGTGCTGTATTCGGCTAAGGGTGAGATCGATGCACAAGACGATCTGGAATTTGGAGCGAACCTCGAACTCAAACTCGAGCTGCTGAAGGAAGCGGAGCCGCTCGTCGACGAGAGCGATCGAGTCAAGGCGAAAGACGCGCTGCTCTCGATTCAGAAACGCTGGGACAAGATCGGCAAGGTTCCGCGAGATCAGGTCAAAGTGATCGAAGATCGACTGCGCAAGGTCGAAACGGCCGTGCGCAAGCTCGACGAAGATCACTGGCTCAAGAGCAACCCGGAACGCCAGCAGCGCTCCGATGGCTTCCTCGACCAGCTCACCGAGGCAATCGCCAAGCTCGAAGCCGAACTCGCTGCCGCGAAAGCCGGCGGCGAGGCCACGAAGGTTGCGAAGGCCCAAGAGGCGCTCGATGCCCGCAAGGCCTGGCTCGGAGCGCTCAAGAACTAACAGGGGCGCTCCCTGCACCGATCGGCGCGCGAGTCGAACCCCGAAGGCGACAACCGGCGATGCTGGGGTATGACCAACCGCCTGCCCACCCTGCTGTCTCGTGCGGATCTACCTGTGGCAGAGCTGTTTGCAGCCCAGCTCGACGGTGAACTGTTTGCGGTAGGGCGGTGCTTCGCCCCGATCGACGAGTTCGATCAGCCACCCTTGCGCGCTGCTGCACTGGCAACATCCGTCAGCACCCGTCTCATCGCCGAGCAGCACACCGCAGCCTGGATTTGGGGGGCGATCGCAGCGCCCCCTGCTATGCACGAATTCTGTGTCGCCCTGAATGCTCGCGTGGCTCACAACCTCGCGAGCTGGTTAAGAGTGCGCGAAGTCATGATCGAGAACGCTGACATCGCGGTGGTCGGTGGGCTCCGGGTCACCACAC
>JBBQZJ010000165.1:0-5491 GCA_038207805.1 Actinomycetales bacterium
CCTCCTTCCCCCCTCCCCTCCCCCCCCCCCGCCCCTCCCCCCTCCCCTCCCTGACGATACCTCCTGCAATGTGGGGCCGGGTACGCTGCCGGCCCGCGGTAACCCGGGGCCTTGGAGTCCCGCGACTCGAAAATTGCAGGAGTTATCGACAGGAGGGCAGGCGGAGCGGCCGGGCTGGCCGGCGAGCGGGACGAAGATCGTGCCGAACTGGCCGGCCCGGATGCGGCTATACTCTGGCTGGATACCGGCATCTGAGGAGAAATGTGACTCGATTCACCGTAAAGCAGGCCGCGGCGCTTCTCGGGGTTAGCGACGACACGGTTCGACGCTGGTCCGAAGCGGGCCGACTCACGCTCGACGGGAGCCCCCTCAGCGTCCTAGGGTCCGAGCTTGCCGCGCTGGCTCAGCAACTTGCGGCGGAGTCGGCGCTGAACGAGGCGTTTCCGCACTCCCGAGCGAGCGCGCGTAACCGACTCACGGGAATTGTCACCGCCGTCACCAAAGACACCGTCATGGCCCAGGTCGAACTTCAGGCCGGCCCGTTTCGCATTGTGTCGCTCATGAGTTCGGAGGCAGCAACCGAGCTGGGCCTCGAACCGGGAACTCTCGCGGTAGCCAGCATCAAGGCAACCAATGTGGTGGTCGAGCTCCCGTGACCCGGCGAGTAAGGCAGGCCGTGACGCCCGCTGCGGCACTCATCCTGGGTGCTCTCGCCCTCACCGGCTGCTCGACGCCCGACCCGAACCCGGCTTCGGATGACATTCCGGCCGGCACCGTTACCGTCTTCGCTGCGGCCTCGCTCACCGACACGTTCCAGACGATCGCGGATGCGTTCGAAGCTCAGCATCCAAACGTCGCGGTGACGCTCAACTTTGGGGGCAGCTCCGGCCTCGCCACCCAGATCACGGAGGGCGCGCCCGCCGACGTTTTTGCCGCCGCAAGCGCCGCGACCATGACGACAATCGTCGACGCTGGCTTCGCCCCCGACTCGGCCAATTTCGCCAGCAACACTCTGGAGATTGCCGTGCCGAGCGACAACCCGGGCGCAGTGACCGGACTTGCCGACTTTGCTAGGCCGAACCTCGCGATCGCGTTGTGCGCGGTCGAGGTACCGTGCGGGGCTGCCGCGGCGATGGCGCTCGACGCGGCCGGCATCGTCGCGTCGGTCGACACTTTCGAACAGGACGTCAAGGCGGTGCTCACGAAGATCGAGCTCGGCGAGGTGGATGCCGGGCTGGTCTACCGAACAGACGTACTGGCGTCTGGTGCGCAGGTCGTGGGTATCGAGTTTCCGGAGGCGTCCCACGCACTCGCCACCTATCCCATCGCTCAGTTGACCGCGGCGCCAAACCCCCGGGCCGCGGCCGCGTTCGTCGCCTTTCTGCGCTCGGATGCCGCTCAGGCGATCCTGCGAAAGGCGGGCTTCGGTGCGCCGTAGCTTTCTAACCCCGGCGCTCTGGATCCCAGCTGGGCTCGCCATCGGCCTCCTGGGACTGCCCCTTGTCGCCCTGATCGTGCGGGCGCCGTGGGCTCAGTTGCCGCAACTGCTGAGCCGCACCGAGGTGCTGCAAGCGCTGAGCCTGTCGCTCGGGACCGCGGCCGTGTCGACCGCGGTGAGCCTCGTGTTGGGCATCCCGCTCGCGCTCGTGCTCGCGCGCTCTGCCGAATGGCCGACCGTGCCACGTCGGCTGCTTCGTGCGCTCGTCACGGTGCCTCTCGTGCTGCCGCCGGTGGTTGGCGGTGTCGCCCTGTTGTTGCTTCTCGGGCGACGCGGGCTGGTCGGCCAGTTGCTGCCGTTCCAGATTCCGTTTTCGACGACGGCGGTGGTTATCGCCCAAGTCTTCGTGGCCATGCCGTTCCTGGTGCTCGCAGTCGAGGGGGCCGTTCGGGCATCCGACCGGCGCTTCGAGGCGGTGGCCGCGACGCTCGGTGCCAGCCGCTGGACGGTTCTGCGACGCGTCACCCTTCCGCTTGTCGCACCCGGTGTGGCCGCCGGTGGCCTGCTCTGTTTCACCCGAGCACTCGGCGAGTTCGGCGCCACAATCACGTTCGCCGGAAGTTTTCCCGGGGTCACACAGACCCTGCCCATAGCCACCTACCTCGAGCTGCAGAGAGATCCGGATGCCGCCATCGCACTGTCGCTGACACTGATGGCGGTGTCGGTGGTCGTGTTGGTGAGTTTGCGCGACCGCTGGGTTCCCGGGCTGAGCTCGTGAGTCTCGTCGCTGAGCTCCGCGTCAATCGCGGCGGATTCCTCCTCGACCTCGAGCTCGCGGTGCCGCTGGGCCGGGCCCTAGCCATCGTCGGACCCAATGGCGCTGGCAAATCAACCGCGCTCGCAGCGATCGCGGGCCTCACACCGAATGCCGGAACAGTACGGGTCGGCGACCGCGTGCTCGACGGCTTGCCGGTCGAGCACCGCAGGGTCGGCTATGTCTTTCAGGATTACTTGCTGTTTCCGCACCTCACGGTGCTGGACAACGTGGCGTTCGGTCCGCGCGCCGCCGGGGCGTCGACAACTGATGCTCGGGATGCGGCATCCGCATGGTTGGATCGCCTCGACCTTGCTCCCTTTGCGCAACGCCGACCCGGCCAGTTGTCGGGAGGCCAGGCCCAGCGAGTCGCCCTCGCTCGCGCCCTCGCCGCCGGCCCCGATGTGCTGTTGCTCGACGAACCCCTGGCGGCTCTCGACGTTGAACTCCGGGCAGACGTCAGGGCAGAGTTGGCGGCCCACCTCACCGATTTCGCCGGTGCGACGATCGTCGTGACGCACAGCCTCGCGGATGTTGAGGCGCTTGCCCACGACGTCACCGTGCTCGAGCGCGGCCGGGCCACCCAGCGCGGGTCGCTCGCCGAGCTGGCCGCGCGACCCGCGACGCCGTACGTCGAACGACTGCTCGCCGCCGCAGGTTAGCCGGGTAGTGTTCGCCTTCAATGAATGAGCACGAGATACCCGAACCCGCAATGGATGACCACTTGCGCGGCCTCGTAATCGAGGACCTGTATCGCGCACGCCACGGCTACGGACTCGCGGAGAACTTCGCGGCCGAGGCCAGCACTTCCAGCCCGACCTGCGGTGACGAGGTGACCGTGCGTGTGGGACCGGACGGCTTCAGCTGGGTGGGTAACGGCTGTGTTGTTTCGATGGCGGCGGCATCCGCTGTGGGCACCCTGACCGTGGCCGAGTTCGAGATGCTCAGCGACGCATACTTGGCGAGCATTGCACCCGGCGCAGTGCCGGTCGACAACGACCAGCTTGCGCCCTTCGCCGGGGTGGGCAGGTTCCCGCTGCGGGCCGGATGCGCGACCCTGGCGTGGCGGGCCGCACTCGCTGCACTCAACACCGACCGTTAGCTCGGCCGGGGAGACCCGAAGTCCTTATCCCGGCCGTGCCACAGGTCGCTGCACTCGACCTCGGTCAGGTCATGCTCCACCAGATACTGTCGGGCTCCGCGGTCACCCTCGAGTGAGGCGCCGGCGGCACTCCAGTGCTCGGCGGCCACATAGACCGGATGCCCGGGCGTGCCACGAAATACCGCTTGCCGCAGCGCTCCCCGCGCTGCCATGACGCGGGCTCCGACCGACACCGGGAGCCCCGGCAGGTCGACGAGAGTCACTAACGCGGCAGTACCCGACGCGACTCCGAGCCCAGCGCGCAGCGACGCCGACATGCCTGTCGCCCAGTCGTCGACAACGAGCGCCTCGGCCCACGCCGGCACGAGCTCGCGGGCGAGATCCGCCCGAGCGCCGAGCACCGCGACAACTCGATCGCACCCGGAGTCCCTGAGGAAGGAGCAGGCCAATTCGAGCCAGGGTGTTCCCTCGGCTGTTCTGCGCAGAGCTTTCGGTCCGCCGGCACGGACGCCAGCGCCCGCGGCAAGAACCAGCCCGGTGCAGTTCACCTAGTAGTCCGTGCGGTGCTCGTGCTCGAGCCACGCGTCGAACGGTGCCGACGCCTCGCTCATCCGAACCGCCTCGATGGGCAGGTGCCATTCGGCACGCGGGCGGTTAAAGAGATCGTAAAACTCGCGGTCGTCGAATCCGCCGCGGGCCGCGTCGTGCCGGTCGGCGGCGTACACAACTCGGTCAACGCGAGCCCACAGGGCGGCCGAAAGGCACAGGGGGCACGGCTCACACGACGTGTAGAGGGTGGCACCGGCGAGCGAAAAATCACCGACGACTTGGCACGCTGCCCGGATCGCGACCACCTCGGCGTGCGCCGTCGGATCGAGGGATGCCGTGACCCGATTCTTTCCCTGCGCAATCAGGGCTCCGTCGCGCACGACTACTGCGCCAAAGGGTCCACCCCCGGCGGCGACATTCGCCGTCGCAAGTTCTATGCTGCGGGTGAGCCAGCGCGCATCGATTGCATCCGCATCCGTCTCGTCGTCGCGCTGCGTCATGGCATCCCTTCGTGTCGATACCACCGTAACCCGATCCACAGACCGGTATGCGACGCTTGAGGTATGCACGAAATAGGCGACCGGCTCGTGGCGGCCCACGCTGCCGGGCGGAGGGTTGCGGTTGCGACCGCAATCGCGATCGACGGCAGTGCACCCCGCACCGTCGGTACCTCGATGGCATTCGATGGCTCCGCCGTGATCGGCAGCATTGCTGGTGGATGTGTCGAGGCAGCGGTTGTCGAAACCTGCATCGAGGTGCTCGCAGACACGGTCGCGCGCACGGTCGAGTACGGCTACAGCGATGACTCCGCGCTCGCGGTGGGCCTCACCTGCGGTGGCCAGTTGCGCATCCACGTGCAGTTGCTTACCGACGAACTGGTCGAATCGCTTCGCGCCGGTTTACCCATCGAGGTCTGCCGCGAGTTCACCGAGGAACCGGCCATCCGACGGCGGATGATCATATTCGGAGCGATGGAATTTTCCGCGGCGCTGGCACACGCGGCTGCAATGATCGGCTATCGCGTGACGGTGTGCGACCCCCGCTCGCTCTTCGCGACGCCCGAGCGGTTTCCCTCGGCAGAGCTCGTAGTGAAGTGGCCGACAACCTGGCTGGCCGAGGAGCTTTCGGCCGGGTCGATCGACGAGCACGCCGCGGTGTGCGTGCTCAGCCACGACTGGCGCTATGACGCGGAAGTCGTAGCTCTCGCTCTGGCCTCGCCCGCCGGATATGTGGGCGCGATGGGCTCCCGCACCACCCACGACCGTCGGGTTGCCTCGTTGGCCGAGAGGGGGGTGACCGACCTCACCCGGTTGCATTCGCCGATCGGGCTCGACATCGGAGCGAGCAGCCCCGAGGAGACCGCCATTTCGATTCTCGCCGAAGTGCTCGCCGTGCGGACCGCAACAACGGGGGCCCCGCTCGATGGGATGTCCGGAGCCATTCATCGGCGCACGGCCGAGACGGTGGTCGAGCGCGCTTAGTCCCGACCGGCCGTACCGTGCAGCATCCGCCACAGCCGATCGCGCGACATCGGTAGTTCGTGCGGCCGAATGCCGATGGCCTCGCGGATTGCGTTCGCCAGCGCCGG
>JBBQZJ010000166.1:0-5484 GCA_038207805.1 Actinomycetales bacterium
CGTTCGCGCGGCGATGGAACTCTGGCTCGAACATGTACTGAGATACTCGCGCCGTGACCAGCTCTCGGTGAACTTCGTCTTTGCACAGACCGGAATCGAGGTGCACGCCATCGAGATCGATAACTGGTCGTCCCCGTGGCACCAGTGGCCGCAGCTCTCGAACCGCAAATGGAGTGTGACCCAAGACAGATTGGCCTCGGCGCTGCGAATCCCCGGCGCGGAGATCGGCAGGTTGGAGAACGTAGTTCACCAACTCACCGAACAGGTAAGCGTCCTCACCCAGCGAGCGGATGAGCAGCGCGAGCTTGTGGACACCTACCGCAAGTCGGCATCGTGGATTGTGACACGACCAATGCGCGTTCTCTGGCGGGCAGTCGTACGCAAGTAGGCTCGAGAGGCACGGGCGCCCGGCCCGCGGTGCGAGGACCCCATGAGACACCCGTCGATCTCCGTAGCCATGTGTACGCACAATGGCGAGCGGTTTGTCGCCGAGCAAATCGAGAGCATTCTCGCCCAGACCCACTCGGTTGACGAGATTGTGCTCTCCGACGATGCCTCCGCCGACGCAACGGTCGCGGTAGCACGATCACGGGTCGAGTACTATCTCGCGCACAATCCAACGAGCGAACTTCGCCTCACGGTCATCGAGAACCAGCGCGCGCTGGGCGTCACCGCCAACTTCGAGCAGGCGATCCGTGCATGCGCGGGCGAGATCATTGTTCTCAGCGATCAGGATGACCGCTGGTCGCCCGTGCGCGTGGAACTCAGCGTCGCCGCACTCGAGGACGATCCCGCCGCCCTTCTGGTTCACGGCGATGCAGCACTCATCGACGCTCTGGGCGTTGCGACGGGTGAGACCCTGTTCGGTTCCTACGGGGTGGATGACGGGGCGCTGACCGCGCTCGCGGGACCGGGAGCATTCGAACTGCTGCTGCGGCGAAATCTGGTGACCGGTGCGACCACTGCCGTGCGCCGAGAACTAGCCGAGTCGGCGTATCCGTTTCCCAGTGCGTGGGTGCACGACGAGTGGCTCGCCGTTGTCGCGGCGGCGTCGGGGCGAATCGTGCCCCTGCGCGACCACCTCATCGATTACCGCCAGCACGGGTCAAACGTTATCGGTGCGGCGCCACTATCTCTGCGCGGCAAACTCAGTCGCCTAGTCGAGCCCGGCGCGGAGCGGAACCGCCGGCTCCTCGAGCGCGCATCACAGCTGGCGCAGCGGTACCCCCATCTTTCCGCGTCCGATCCCGCTCGCCAGAAGGTGCTCGAGAGCAAGGTCGACCACGAGCGCGTACGAAACTCTCTCAGCGCGCATCGTCTCGCCCGCATCCGAACGGTTCTGGCGGAGGCCAGCACCGGCCGTTACCGCGAGTTCGGCGGCGGCCTTCAGGATGTTGTTCGAGACCTCGTTCAACCACTGCGCCGCGAGAGCTCGGAACCGGCCGGATAGATGACGCCGGGCTCCTCCGGCCAGAATCTGCTGGCGATCAGCCGAGGTTCCCAGCGCCCCCATGCGCGCTCGATCTCCGATTCGCCCACCTGGGGATCTCGAGATTTCGACTCAAAGTGGTACAGCTTCGCGTGCGGCGTCAGGTAGGAGTTGTAGCCCTTGACCGCAAGCTTCATGCACAAATCGACGTCGTTGAAATTGCCGGGCAGCAACGTCGAGAAGCCGCCCACCTCAAAGAAGTACGACCGGCGCGTCATTGCGCACGCGGCGGTGACGCCATCCACCTCCCGCTCGACCAGAAACGCGTCGCCGGGTCCGGCAGCGGATGCCGGGGAGTTGATACCAATGTGCGTTACGCCGAACCCGTAATAGGCGTGCCCGGCGTGCTGAATCGTTCCGTCCTCGAAGTAGAGCAGAGCGCCCACGATGCCGCAGTCCGGGCGCTGCGCGAGCGCCAAGAGAGCCTCGATCCAGTCCGGAGTGATCACCTCCACGTCGTCGTTCAGGAACAACACGTACTCACCCGCGGCATGCACCACGCCGAGGTTCATCTTTCCGGAGAAGCTAAACGCCGCCGACCAGCCCACGAGTCTCAGGCGGGAACCTGCGATCTCGCGCAGTTGATCAAGCACTTCGGGGGGCGTGACGTCATCCGCGACAACAACGATCTGGAGGTTGGTATAGGTCGAAAGCTCCATCACACTGCGAACGGCTTCAACCACGAGACAGCGCTTCGTACCGTGGATGACGGCCGAGTCGCCGCGGGTCGGGATCACGATCGATACGAGGGGCTCACCGACCACGGCTCTGCGAGTGTCACTGGTTGCCGTTGAGGCCGTGCGCACGACACCGCCGCCGGTGGCGGCGAGATGCTCCTCGAGCGCACGGCGGGCAGCATCGGGCGCGTCCCCGGCTCCGTCCGGCCCGGCGGCGACCAGCGCACTTGGCACGTGAGCGACAGCGCGCGCCGCGCGGGAGGCGCGCAGGGCGAGTTCATAGGCCCGAGCACCGGCGAACTCATCGTTGAGACCACCGATCGTCTCGAGGAAAGTTGCACGGTATCCGACGAAATGTCCCCAATAGAACTGAGTACGAAGCCGTTCCGGAGAGAAGTCGGGTTTGTGAAGAACCTGTCCATCGACAAATTCATCGCTGTAGAACACGTCGATGTCGCTGTTGGCAAGTCCGTCGCGCAACAACTCCAGCGCGTCGCGGCGCAGCGTGTCGCTCGAGCACATGAAACACACGAACTCGCCGCGAGCCCTGGCCCCCACCGTCGACGGGATGTCCTCCACGGTGTCACCGGCCACTTCGACGAGTTCATACAGTGCCGGATCCACCTTTGCCAAGGAGTTCGCCAGTGCTCGCGACCGACGGCGGCCGGCAGCGGCGACAATCGTGAGAACTGGTCGCGAGGCGGGCTCTGCCGTCGGGCTCACGGGTTCCCCGACAGCTTCTTGCCGATCGCTCGAGCGGCCCGAACTGGCGCGAGTACGACTCGACCCGCGCGCCAGGTGCGGCTCGACCACACATCATCCAGCATGCGGTGGTAGCCGAATCTCGGACCGGTGGGCTTGATGAACAGCGCGGCGAGGCGGGCGTTCTCGGCCTCCAGCCCCATGATGCGATCGACTAGCTCGAGTTCACGAAGATCGCGCTGAATGTCCCGTTCGGAGGGGCCGTCGGCCTGCGGTGGGTTCTGGTTCATTCTGCTCCTCATCGCGCTGGAGGACACGAGCCTAGCAATGCCCGTCCAGCAAAACCCGGCAATAGCTCTTGATAGACTCCACCCCGCACCATCTAGGGTACGAGGGGTCTGAGTGAAGAAGTCGATTCCCGGCGTTGTGTCGGTCGTTCTGGTCAATTTTCGGGGAGCAGACGACACGATCGAAGCCGTGCGCAATCTGCGCGAACTGGACTGGCCGCAAGACAAGCTCGAGATCATCATCGTCGAGAACGCGTCGGGTGACGACAGCCTCGCGAAGCTTCGCACCATCCCCGGAGCAGTAGTTCTCATCGAGTCAAAGAAGAACCTCGGGTTTACCGGGGGCTGCAATCTCGGCGTCGAGAGGGCTTCCGGCGAGTACATCGCTTTTCTCAACAACGACGCCCGACCGCATCCGGCCTGGATCTCCGAGGGCATCTCCGCGTTCCACGGTGACCCCAATATCGGTGCCGTGGCGAGCAAGGTGCTCGACTGGGAAGGATCTCGAGTCGACTATGTGGGCTCCGCGATCACCTGGTATGGCATGGGGTACAAGCCACACGCCGGCGAGCTAGACCGCGGCAAGTGGGATGCTCCGCGTGACGTGCTCTTTGGCACGGGCGCCGCGATGTTCGTTAGAACCGAAGTCTTCCGCGAACTCGGCGGTTTCGACGACGAGTACTTCATGTTCTACGACGACGTCGACCTCGGCTGGCGCCTCAACTTGCTGGGCTACCGCTTCCGTTTTCAGCCCACGTCTCTCGTTTACCACAAGCACCACGCCTCGATCGAGAAGTTCGGAGCGTTCCGTGAGGAGTATCTGCTCGAGCGCAACGCGCTCTACACGCTGTACAAGAACCTCGAAGACGAGACTCTTGCCCAGGTGTTCCCGGGTGCACTGCTGCTCGCCCTACGACGCAGCACCGCCCGCGGAAAACTGGACACGGCATCCCTCGACCTCAGGGTCGCCGGTAACGATGCAGAGCGCACGATGCCGGTGTCGAAGTCGACGATGGCTGGCGTGTTCGCCCTCGACCAGTTCGTCGAGAACCTGCCGGCGATGGCGGTCGCGCGGGAGCGCATCCAGTCGACGCGTGTGCGTTCTGACCGCGAGGTCGGGCTGCTGTTCGGAAACTTGGACGAGCCCGCATACCCGATCCCCGTCTACCAGAAGGGCTACGCCAGCATCGTCTCCGCTCTAGGGATTCTGGATGCCTCGGAGCGCCGCCGAATTCTCATCATCACGGGTGATCCCATCGGGGAACGGATGGCGGGCCCCGCGATCCGCGCCTGGAACATTGCCGAACAGCTCGGCAAAGAGCATGACGTGCGGTTGCTGAGCACGACATCGGCGGATGCCAGCGGCATCGGCTTCGAGACCGGCGTCATCTCGCTCCGCAAGGCGAACGCGAGCGACGAGCACGAGCAGTGGGCAGACATCATTATCATTCAGGGCCACGCACTGCGGTGGTTCCCTGCGCTCGAATCGACGTCAAAGATCGTTGTAGTGGACATCTACGACCCACTGCACCTCGAGCAGCTCGAGCAGGGCAAGGACCTCGCCCTCAAGCAGTGGCAAGCCGATATTTCGAATGCGAACGACACCCTCAACCACCAGATGCTGTTAGGTGACTTCTTCCTCTGCGCGAGCGAGCGTCAACGATTTTTCTGGCTCGGGCAGCTCGCGGCCTTGGGCCGGGTCAACGCGCACACCTACTCGCGCGATAGCGAACTGACCTCCCTGATCGGCATCGTGCCGTTCGGGATTCCGAGCGAGAAGCCTGTCGCTACGGGTGCCGGTATGCGCGGTGTCATCGACGGCATCGGAGCGGACGACAAGGTGATCATCTGGGGCGGTGGCCTCTACAACTGGTTCGACCCCGAGACACTCATCCGCGCGGTCGCGACGCTGGCCAAGACCCGTCCCAACGTTCGATTGCTCTTCCTCGGCATAAAGCACCCCAACCCGGAGGTGCCCGAAATGGTCACGGTTGCTCATTCGCGAAAGCTGGCCAATGACCTCGGCGTCAATGGCGTGAACGTCTTTTTCAATCAGACCTGGGTGCCATACGAGGAGCGGCAGAATTTCCTCCTCGAAGCTGATCTCGGCGTCTCTACCCACTTCCAGCACGTCGAGACGACATTTTCGTTCCGCACGCGCATCCTTGACTACCTCTGGGCGGGACTGCCCATCGTCTCCACCCAGGGTGACCCGTTCGGCGATCTGGTCGCGGCGGAGGGGCTGGGTGCTGCAGTACCCGAGCGTGACGAAGCCGCTCTGGTTGCCGCTCTGGACACCTACTTATTCGACACCAAAAAAATCCAGGCC
>JBBQZJ010000167.1:0-5445 GCA_038207805.1 Actinomycetales bacterium
TGGGTGTTTCTGGTCACCGCGGCGGTGTGGCTCGCGATCGTGCTGATTGCCTCCAACGATCGGGGCAGGGTGCGGGGAGGATTTGCTGCGGGGTCGGCGGCCGCCGCCCTTGCCGTAGCGCTCGTGTTGCCCCTGGTGTTGCCCGGGGTTGGTTCGGGTGCTCTGCCCGGCGCAATCGGTGGCGTTACGACCGGACTGAACCCGATCCTGACCCTCGGTAGCGACCTGCGGCGGTCTAACCCCACACTCGCCCTGACCTACACGACGACCACGACAGACGGTCAATACCTGCGATTGACGACTCTGGATGACTTCTCCGGCAGGTCGTGGGGCCCCACGACCACCGACCTCGACCCGACCAACGACGTCGAGTTGATCGGCCCCATCCCGGGGCTCGGCGCCGATGTGCGCGTGTCGCCGGCCGTCACGGAGGTGGCGATGGAGGCGATCCTGAGCCGCTGGCTGCCGGTGCCGTACGCACCGGCAAGCGTCGCTGGGCTCGTCGGCGACTGGTCGTGGGAGCCCGACGGTCTCACTGTTCGCACCGAGTCCGCGAACGTGAGCGGGCAAAGCTATGAGGTGCGAAGCGTCGAGGTCGCGCCGTCGATCGAGCAGCTGCGGGCCGCCTCATCGACGGTCGAGCCGGGGTTCGAACGCTTTCTTCAGCTGCCGGAAGACCTGCCCGCCGTCGTCGCAACCACGGCGTCCGCTGTGGCGGGAGATGCTGCATCCAACTTCGACCGGGCGATCGCCCTTCAGGCGTTCTTTCGGGATGGATCCTTCGTCTACTCGGAGAATGCCCCGGTCGAGCAGGGTTACGACGGTTCGGGTGCGTCGGTTCTGGAGTCGTTCCTCGACGTGCGGTCGGGGTACTGTGTGCACTTCTCGTCGGCGATGGCGGCGATGGCCCGCACGCTCGGAATCCCGGCGCGCGTTGTGGTGGGATTCACTCCCGGCGAGCAGACAATCGACCCGGACACCGATGCGGTGTCGTTCCGGGTGACGACGCAGAACTTCCACGCCTGGCCCGAGTTGTACTTCACCGGCGTGGGCTGGGTGCGCTTCGAGCCGACTCCGGGCCGTGGTTTCGAACCGGCTTTCGCCCTACTCGCCGAAGACGACCCATCGACTCCCGACGTTGACGAGTCGGTTCCGGCCCCCGTGTCGAGTGCGTCGGCCGCACCGACCGCCGCGCCGACTCGCGCGCCAGACGAGGCGCTGCCGGTCGACCTAGGTTCGGGAGCACCGGATGCCGAGGCATCCGCCACCGTGGTGCTGTGGCCGCTGGCCGTGCTGCTTGCGGTCGGGCTCCTGTTTACCCCTTGGGTGATCCGGTCCGTTCGCGGCCGATCCCGACGTGCTGCCGTTCGCGCCGGCTCGGCTCGCGCGGCATGGGCTGAGCTCAATGCCGTCGTCGCAGACCTTGGACTCGGCAGCGGCGGCTCGCTGACCCCGCGGCAGCTCGCCGATGAGCTCGGCTCGATGCTTGATCCGGAGTCGGTCGCGGCTTTGGCCCGACTGCGCGAGTCACTCGAAACGCAGGTGTTCGCGGCGGAGCCAGGCGCGCCGAGAGTAGCCGACCTGCTGACGGTGGACCGGGGCCTGCGCCGCAGCTCGACCCTGGGCGCACGGGTGATCGCGCGGATTGCGCCGCGTTCGCTCGTGGCGGGGTGGTTCGCGCAGCCGCCCGAGCCCTCGGCTAGCGCCGCCAAGCGCCGCTGAGCGCCGCCAAGCGCGTGAGGGGCGTCCTGTTGCGCTCGGCGCGCGCCCCAGGCAGCAATAAGGCGCACCTCAGGGATGATTCGGGCCCGACCCTACCGACCCAGCGGAGTCATTGCGATGACCGGCCGCCCGGTGATCGGATGCGTCAGCACGGTCGCCTCGACCCCGTACACGTCGCGAATGAGCTCGGGCGTGAGCGTCGTCGCGGTTGGTCCGGCAGCGACGACGCGGCCCGAGCGCAACACGATCACGTGGTCGGTGTAGCTAGCGGCGAGGCCGAGGTCGTGCAGGGCCGCGAGCACGGTCATCCCCTCGGAGGCGAGGCGACCCAGTAGCCCGAGTACGGCAAGTTGGGCTCCGATGTCCAGATGATTGGTCGGTTCGTCGGTCAACAGCAGTCGCGGTTGCTGGGCGAGAGCGCGGGCCAGCATGACTCTCTGACGCTCGCCGCCGGAGAGCGTGGCGAAGTCGCGCCCGGCAAAGTCGGTCATGTCCACCGCGGCGAGTGCCGCGGTGACGATCGGGTCGTCGTCGTCCGTTGCCCAGAGGGATTGGTGGGGCAGGCGGCCGAGCGCGACTACCGCAGTGACGGGCATGGCGAGGTCGGTCGCGGCATCCTGTTCTACGAGCGCGGCGAGGCGGGCGCGCTGTCGCCGAGGCATCCCGAGCAGGTCCGATCCGTCGAACTGCACCGTTCCCTCGGCCGGTCGGTGAACCGCCGCAAGCGCCCTCAGCAGGGTCGACTTGCCAGACCCGTTCGGTCCGATGAGGGCGCTGAAGGTGCCGGGCGCTACGGCACAATCGACGCCGTCGATGAGCAGAGCGGAGCCCGCAGTCACCCGGATCCGCGACGCATCGAGCCCACGACGGCCCCCGGCGCCGGTCGTGTCAGCGCCCGTCGTGTCAGCGCCCGTCGTGTCAGCGCCCGTCATGTGAGGCCCGTCATGTGAGGCCCGTCATGTGAGGCCACGTCGCCGCGCGAGCAGAACCGCGAACACCGGTGCCCCGACGATTGCGGTGACGATGCCGACGGGAAGCTCCCGCGGATCGAACACGGTACGGGCCAGCGTGTCTGCCCACACGAGAAAGATGCCACCGGTGAGTGCCGATAGCGGCAGCAGGGCGCGATGTCCTGAGCCAACAAGCAGACGAACCGCGTGCGGGAGCACAAGCCCCACGAACCCGATCGCGCCGCTCACCGAAACCATTGCCCCGGTCAGCAGAGCGGATGCCGCGAGCAGTCCCCAGCGCGTCGCACTGACGTTCACCCCGAGTGACGCTGCAGACACGTCGCCGAACGCGAACGCGTCGAGCAAGCGCCCGGTGAACAGGATCGGCGCCCCCGCGATGAGCAGCCCGGCAAATGCGATCGCGACGGAGGGCCATCTGGCCCCGGCCAGCGACCCGAGCAGCCAGCCGAGAATCTCGCGGTACGAGTCACCGGTCACGGCCCAGAAGATCACGAGGCTGGTGATAGCGGAGGCCAGCGCCGACACGGCAAGCCCGGCGAGAACCGTGCGAGTGGGGGTGATGCGGCCGAGCGAGCTGGCCAACAGGAGTGTCAACGCGAGTGCGGCGAGCGATCCGAGAAACGCGGCGAGAGGAAGCAGCACGGCGAACCCGAGCAGCAGCACAGACACGGCTCCGAGCGATGCCCCGGATGACAACCCGAGCAGGTAGGGGTCGGCGAGCGGGTTGCGGGTTATGGCTTGCATCACCGCACCGCTGATGGCCAACCCGGCACCCACGGCCGCGGCCGTCAGAATGCGCGGCAACCGCAGTTGCCAGACGATCCCGTCGCGCAGCTCCGACAGCGGGCTGACCCCGACTCCGAGGTGTGCGAGGATCGACCCCCACACCTCGTCGAAGCGAATGTCGGCCGGCCCGATGGTGACGGCCACCGTCACCGACACCACGAGTGCCGAGCCGAGCACGGCGGACCACAGCGCGACGGGAACCGCTCCCGCCGATCGGGCCCGTCGAGATCCGCTACTGACCATCGAGCCCGGCCAGCTGGTCCCGCAGCGACTCGGCCGCCTCGATCGTGCGCACGCCGGCCTCGGTCGACGCGAACGGAAGGATCAAGTAGCGCTTGGCCTTCACCGCGCTGAGGTTCTGGGTCGCCGGGTTCGCCTCGAGCATGGCGATCTTGTCGGCCGCGGTGTTCCACGTCGCGTCGACGAGCACGATCACGCTGGGGTCGGCGTCAACGACGACCTCCCAGTTGAACGGGGCCCACGCGGCATCCACCCCTTCGGCGATGTTGGTGAGTCCGAGGGTGTCGAGCACCAGTTGTGGTGCGCCACGCCCACCGCCGACGTAGGGCGTGTCGTCACCGGACGAGTACCACAGCGCGGTGCGACCGAGGCCAGGCTGGTCGGCGAGCAGGGCATCCACTCGTGCCTGCTGGTCTGCGACCAGTGCGATCGCGTCCACCCGGAAGATCGAGGCGACCTCGGCGATGTCGCCGAACACGGCATCCCAGGTCAACTTCGGCGGCTGGATGCTGCGACACGCAGACGGCGCAACGTAGGTATTGACCCCGAGCGATTGCAGCTCGGGGCGCTCGCCGACGCCGTCGGACGAGAAGTTCGATTCCCAGCCTCCGAACACCAGGTCGGGGTCGAGGGCGAGAACGGTCTCCTCGTTGGGAACGAAGTCGGAAATCGACGGGATGCCCGAGGCGTCTCCCGCCCACTCAGCGGGTACCGGGCCGTCCTGGAAGGCCGTGCCGACGATCGACTCTGCTACGCCGAGCGCGAGCAGCAGTTCCGTCGTCGAGCTCTTGATCGTGACGACCCGCTCGGGTACGGCGTCGAAACTGACCTCGACACCGCAGTTGTCGATCACGACCGGCGCGATTGCCACCGGTTCCACGGGGGTCACCTGCGCGGTACATCCGGCCAGGCTCAGGCCGGCGATAAGCAGAAGGGGGAGGGCGCTGCGCGCAGAAGGCATGGTGATCTTTCGTCGATGGGCTGGCGTTCGCGGGTCGCGAGAGGACCCGTGTAGCGACCGGCCGCCCCAAGAGTTGGGCGACGAACCACGCCATACGCGGCGCATGGGTCTGGGGGCAAGCTTAGTGCGCGGTTACGCCTTCGTCGCGGCAGCCAAGGCGCCCGCGATCGTCTCGACGTCATCTCCGACGAGGCCCACCGTCACTCGCACGTGCGGATCGGCCTCACCCTGTTGAAACGGCGTTCCCGGCGCTACCCGGATGCCGGCCGCCGCAAGGCTGACAGTCGCCGAACGCTCGTCGGCAACCGGAAGCCAGGCGTTGAGTCCGTCGCCCGGGGCCTGCGCAACACCAACCGCGCTGAGAGCCGCGGCGAGTGCGCGCTGCCGGTCCGCGTACACCCGGCCGGATGCCGCGATGCGTTCGACGGCATCCGGGTTGCTGAGCAGGTCGAACATGACCCACTGCATCATCCGCGAGGTCCAGCCCGGCCCGAGCATTCGGCGGGCGATGACACCCTCGACGAGTTCGCGCGGGCCGCCCAGCGCTCCGAGCCGCAGGTCGGGGCCGTGCGACTTCGAGAAGCTGCGCACGTGCAGCACTCGCTTGGGCAGCCAGGTCGCGAGACTCACGACCGGCGCTGACGCGATCGAACCCGAGTGGTCGTCTTCGATGACGATCGCCCGGGGAGCGGTGCGGCTACGGCCCAGTGTCCCCGCGAGTTCTTGCGCCCGCTGGGGTGTCATCGAGATGCCCGTGGGATTGTG
>JBBQZJ010000168.1:0-5438 GCA_038207805.1 Actinomycetales bacterium
ACCGAACCGGTCGTAAAACTGACTGGCCGAGCGAAACCCGGCTGCCTGCGCGACCGAACTGACCGGCTGAGCAGTCGTAATCAAGAGCCTTTGCGCATGAGCCACCCTGCTGAGCGCCAGATAGTCACCGATAGTGATGCCGATCGACCGGCGAAACACGGTCATAGCGTGGTTGGGATGCAGGTGAGCGGCGCGAGCGACGTCACTGACCGTGATGGCCGACGCTGCATTCGCCGCGATGAACTATGCCATGATCGCCGCGTGAGAGAGACCAACGGTTCCACGGGAATCGCCAAGCACTTCGGGCCGCTGGTCGGCCGCAGATACCGTCGATGCTGTGCTTGCCGCGCGACGGAGAAACGCGTGCACCTCTAAGGTCACGATCACCCGCCGCTCGGCCGTGCCGAGGGCAAGATCCTCTGTCCACTGCAGCAACCGTTCCTCTACCGGCCGCCGGCCGTTGTCATGCAGGCTCACCAACTCGCCGCGGAGCAGCGCGCTCGTCAGTCGGCCCGGGAGTCCGAATGACAGCAAGTCACTCAACGGCACGGTCAACCAATGCAGCCACAGAGGGGCCGTTTCAGACAGCAACTGGTGCGGTCGCGCCGCCCAGAATGCGACGACCGTTCGCGCGGGAATAGTCGTTCGGATCCCGTCTATGAGGTAGTCGATAGCTGATGGTGCGTAGTTGAGCTCGATGTCGTCATGGCGGTGGGCGATCGTCATTACTGTCGGACGCGCTCGCTCAGACGCCAACCCAAATGAGCGCACCGGCGCCGTGCTCTCATTCATCGGGTGCATAGGATCCCGGACATCCAGACAACTAGAGCGGAAGATTTCTTACATCGTAGTTCATAGCCTGATATCCCCGGCAGTTGTCTTTCCTCTCATCGCCGGCGTCACGGAAGGAACCACGTCGCATGTCAACATTCACGACCGCGCCGAGCAGGGCCATTGCGAACGCTCACCTGACGCTTGAGGAGGTCGCGCACTTTGACCAGCACGGCTATGTCGTGCTGCGCGACCGAATCCCTGCACCCCTTCTTGCGCGACTTCAGGAGGCTGCGGACAACTGGATCGCTCGAGGGCGTGAGTCTGGCGACAACGGCGGCGCCACGAGCGACTACAAGTTCGCACAGCGCGACTCGGGATCAGTGATGTGGCGGGTGGACTACGTGCACAGCAAGGGCGAAGAGGTCTCGCTGGAACTCCTGGGGAGTCCTGCTGTTCTCGGTATCGCCGAAAGCCTCGCGGGGCCAAATCTTGTTCCGACCTATGAATCGCTGGTGTTCAAAGACGAAGGCGATGGTGCTGCTGTTGCGTGGCACCAAGACGCGGTACACCCTCGCTCACATCGGATCTTTAACGTCGACGTCTACCTCGATCACTCTCGGATCGGGGAGGGCGCCTTACGGGTTGCTCCGGGGTCGCACCTTCGACCGGTCGACGTGTGCGAGCTCACGGACGAGTTTGGCTGGGATGCTCCGGGAGTCGTCCAAGTGGAGATGGGTCCGGGTGACGTGCTCGTCCACGACGTTATGGTCGTGCACGGTTCCGAAGCGGTGACCGGCAACCGGCTTCGCCGCACAATCTATTACGAATTCCGTGCCGCCGAACAGATCATGGCCGAAGGTCCGTGGGATGCGGAGTGGATCGACCAACGGATGCGCCTTCTTCCTTTAGGCCTTGCCCAACACGCTCGAATGAATCCCGACGTGTCTGGATTCGCATGGAATCCGTCGTCGGAGTTCCGCCCGGAAACCGGCGGAGACGCCGACGCAGAGCTTCGCATTGCACACCTCGTTCACACGCCCGGCTCTTATTGCAGCGCGGGAAGTGTGCCTGTTGCCTAGCCGGCAATAGCGAAGGCCGCGCCGGAATTGGCCCGAAAGAGTGTTGACAGGCCAGTGAGGTCTGGCTAGGCTGGGAGCGTTCACAGAAAACGGTGAGCTAACCTCCCCTGGATCCTGGGAGAGCCGATTCGCGCTCGATCAGGACCGGACAATGCACTGCCTGACCAACGACGATCGAGGCACTCTTGTTCAGTGATTCCCTGTCAGCTGGCGTCATACGCCGTTGCGTCCTGCTCCCCGGCTGCGACATGCAAGAACTTCGGTGACCGCCGCATCCGCCGTGCGCACCTCGAGTGCCGCACCTCGTCGTCGGCGCAGCCGGCAACATCTCGCGGCAATCGCGATTTTCGTGGTGCCGTTCAGCGCGTTGTTCATCGCGTTCTATGTAGTGCCTATTGCGTTCGCCATCTATCAATCACTCTTGACTGTCGAGCGCGAAGGCACCTTCGGTCCGGCGACGCAGGTCTTCGGCGGTCTTGTTCAGTACATCGCGGTGTTTCAGGACGGGCCTTTTTGGGAGTCCGTGGGCCGGGTCGCTTTGTTCGGCGTCGTCCAGGTTCCCGTCATGATCGGGCTTGCGCTCCTGTTTGCGCTTCTCCTGGACTCACCCTTGGTGCGGGGCAAGAAGTTCTTCCGTCTAGCTTTCTTCGCGCCATACGCCGTGCCGGGAGTCATCGCCGCCATCATGTGGGGCTTCTTGTACTCCCCGTCTCTCTCTCCGTTCTCGGCTGTCACCAGCAACATCGCTTTCCTCGGCGCTGAACTCGTGCTGTGGTCGATCGCCAACATCGTGACCTGGGTGTACGTGGGGTACAACATGCTCATCATCTATTCGGCACTGTTGGCGATCCCGACAGAGATCTATGAGGCCGCGAAGATCGATGGGGCGAACAATTTGCAGGTCGCGATGAGAATTAAGATTCCGCTGGTCATGCCAGCGCTCATTCTTACGGCAGTATTTTCAATCATCGGCACCCTGCAATTGCTTGCTGAGCCACAAACCTTGCGCAGCTTCAGTACCGCGATCAGTAGCACCTTCACTCCGAACCTCGCGGTGTACACGACCGCCTCGGTTCCTAATTACAGCCTCGCGGCAGCCTTCTCTGTCGTGCTTGCTCTTGCGACCTTCGCTCTCTCATTCACATTCCTGCGCCTGACCCAGCGGAGGGCGTTCGCATCATGACCACGACACAATCGCCGACAGCACACACGAGATCGACGTCCTCGCGCAAAGGTCCCATGCGTGAGAACGTGCTCTCACGCAGCGCCGCAATGCTCATCATGGGCGTGTTTACCATCTACTTCCTCACCCCCATCTGGTGGCTGCTGGTGTCGTCGACCAAGCGTCGGGACCAATTCACCAGCACGGCACCACTGTGGTTCACACCCGACTCTTTTGTGGCATTCTTCGACAACATTGGCCGGCTGTTTACGTATAACGACGGCATCTTCGGGCAGTGGATCCTCAACAGCGTGCTCTACTCCGGAGTCGGCGCCCTCCTCGGCACACTCTTCGCGGCGATGTGCGGCTACGCGCTTGCTAAATATCGGTTCCGGGGACGCGAGGTCATCTTCAACGTCGTTCTCAGCGGTGTACTCGTGCCGGCTACGGCGCTAGCCCTCCCCCTGTTCCTGATCTTCAGTCAGATCGGGTTGACGAACACCTACTGGGCAGTGTTCCTGCCGAGCCTGGTGAGTCCTTTCGGTGTATACCTGTCCCGTATATTTGCGGCCGCGAGTGTTCCCGATGAGCTCATCGAGGCAGCGCGTCTCGACGGGTCAGGCGAGGTGCGTACTTTCTTCGTCCTGGGCGTGCGACTGATGTCCCCCGCTCTCGTGACGATCTTCTTGTTCCAATTCGTCCTCATTTGGAATAACTTCTTCCTCCCTCTCATCATGCTGCGAGACCAAGCTCTCTTCCCCGTCACCCTCGGTCTCTTCGCTTGGAACAGCTCGATCGGGCAGAACCCCGATCTACGGCTGTTCGTAATCGTCGGCGCGTTCGTGTCGATCGTCCCGCTGATCATCGCGTTCCTCAGTCTCCAGCGCTTCTGGAGCAGTGGGCTCGCAGCGGGAAGTGTCAAGTAACCCACCACCATCCGCGGCCATGCCATCCCAGGACAGCAGCCGCATTCGACAGGAGATGCAATGAAGTCCACATTCAAGAGAACCGCCACAGCAGCGGCCCTCGTGAGCGCTCTCGCGCTCGCGGGGTGCACGGCAACTAGCGCTGAAGAGCCTGCTGCCAGCGGCGAGTGCGCCCCGTCTGACGGGCCAGTCACCCTGACGTTCACAAGCTGGGTCCCCGGAATGGACCAGGTTGTCGCGCTCTGGAACGAGCAAAATCCCGACATCCAGGTGGAGTTCCAGACTGGGCCCAGCGGCAACTCGGGCACGTACCAGAACTTCTTCAACGAGATCGCTGCCGGTAACGCAGCCGACCTCGGCCAGATCGAGTACGACGCTCTCCCGAACTTCCGTGTTCAGGACGGTCTCGAGAACATCGCGGCGTGCGCTGGCGTGGCCGAGGCGAGCGATGACTTCGTTGAGTGGACCTGGAGCCAGGTCACGTTCGGCGAAGCTGACGCTGTCTACGCGATCCCGCAAGACAGCGGCCCCATCGCGATGTACTACCGCGCCGACCTGTTCGAGCAGGCTGGAATTGCTGTTCCGACCACGTGGGAGGAGTACCGCGCGGCGGCCGAGCAAATCGCGGCACAGGGCGCGTTCATCACCAACTTTCCGAAGACTGACGTCAACTGGTTCGCTGGCATGGTCTGGCAGAACGACGGCCAGTGGTTCGCCAACGACGGCGAGAACTGGGATGTTCAGCTGACCTCCGACAAGTCCGTCGAGGTTGCTGACTACTGGCAGGCCATGATCGACGACGGGCTCGTCTCTGCCCTCCCATCGTTCTCTGACGAGTGGAACGCGTCGTTCAACACTGGAGCGCAGTGGACCTGGATCTCGGCTGTCTGGGGCGCAGGAACCATCCGTAGTGGTGCTCCTGACACCGCCGGCAACTGGCGCGTTGCGCCGATGCCGCAGTGGGAAGCTGGCGGCGAAGCTGCTGGCAACTGGGGTGGCTCGTCGACGGCCGTGCTCAAGGGCTCGGACCACCCGTACGAAGCAGCTCAGTTCGCACTGTGGTTGAACTCTGACCCGGAGGCTCTTGCTCTGGCGAACGAGCTCGGCGGCCTGTACCCGGCCTCGAAGGCGGGCGCAACTCTGCCCGTGTTCACGGCCGATCAGGAGTTCTACGGTGGCCAGAAGATCTACGAAGTGTTCGCACAGGCGTCGGAGTGGGTCATCCCCAACTTCATCTGGGGCCCGACCATGACGCAGACCTACACAGACGTCTCTGACGGCTTCGGCACGGCGCTGAGCGGTGGCGGTACGCTCCTCGACGCGCTCACCGCGGGTCAGCAGTCGACGATCGACGCCCTGAAGGCGCAGTCGATTCCGGTCAAGGAGTAGTTATTCCGCTTCTCCACCTTCGTGCCGCGGGTGTCAGCCTTGTGCTTGACGCCCGCGGCACGGCCGTGCCACGGCTCGTTCACTGGGGGCGCGACCTCGGTGAGGTCG
>JBBQZJ010000169.1:0-5403 GCA_038207805.1 Actinomycetales bacterium
AGGTGTCGCACTGGCTTGCCGCGTACGACCTTGTTGCCGGCACGCTCACCCCGCACCCGGCATCGAAATGGGCCGTGCGCGATCTGCCGCTGCAGGGGCTGCCACGGGAGCTCACCGATCAGGTCATGGATGACGAATTCCCCCTATCGATGTTCTACGAGGCACTCTCAAAGAAGATGTCGGCCGTGATTGAGTCGACCAGTGGTATTACGGCGCGCTCAGAGCCGACATGAGCCGTCTGATCCTCGTTGCCGGTGCGTCGAACGAGTCCGGTCGCGCCGTCGCGACCTCGTTGACGAACGCCGGTCACCGGGTTCTCGCGGTGAGCAGCCGCTTGCGCAACCTCGCCGAGACCCCGGCCCTATCCCGTTATGAGTGCGATCTGTCGGGCGCAAGTCGGGTGACCGGCTTGGCCGAACGCATCCACGCCGAACACGGGCCCGTCGATGGTGTGGTGCATCTGGTCGGCGGCTGGAGGGCCGGCCGCGCCGACGACGACTGGGCCTGGCTTCAGTCGCGGGTCGTAGAGACGTTCCGCAACGTCAGCCGCGCATTCTTCGACGACCTCGCTGCATCCCCGGCCGGTCGCCTCGTGATGGTGTCGAGCACTGTGGTTGCGACGCCGACGTGGGCAAACGCAAACTACGCCACAGCAAAGGCTGCTGCCGAAGCATGGGCGCAGGCGGCTGCGGCGGGGTTTGCTAAGGGCGGCACGGCGGCATCCGTCATTTTCGTGATTCGTGCCCTGGGCGAATCGGAGGGTGCTACCAGCGTGGACGCCCTTGCCGCCCGCGTCGCGACGATCTGGGATGAACCCGCCGCCGACCTCAACGGCGCGCGGCTGTCGCTGTCGACCTGAGAGACTGAGACCGTGACCCAACTGCACGATCCTGCCCTGCGCGGCTTTGCCAGCGACAACTATGCCGGTGTTCACCCGGAGGTGATCGCGGCGATCGCCGAAGCAAACGGAGGACACCAAATCGCGTACGGCGAGGATGTCTATACCGCTCGTCTTCAGGAGATCGTGCGCGAGCGTTTCGGCGAACGGGCCGAAGCGTTCCCCGTGTTCAACGGAACCGGCTCCAACGTGACAGCGCTGACCAGCGTTCTGCCACGGTGGGGTGCCGTTATCGCCACCAAGACGGCCCACATTCACACGGACGAGAACGGTGCCCCCGAACGAATCAGCGGTCTGAAGCTACTCACCGTTGACACCCCCGAGGGCAAGCTCACTCCGGAGTTGATCGGCGAAGAGGCGTGGGGGTGGGGCGACGAACACCGCGCCCAGCCGCTCGCCGTGAGCATCACCCAGACCACCGAGCTTGGCACCCTGTACTCCATCGATGAGATTCGTGCGATCGCCGACTACGCTCACGACCGCGGCATGGTGCTTCATATGGACGGAGCCCGCATCTCGAACGCGGCAGCGGCTCTGGGCGTCGGTTTCCGCGAGTTCACAACCGATGCCGGCGTCGACATCCTGAGCTTCGGTGGCACGAAGAACGGGCTGCTGTACGGCGAGGCGGTCGTAGTGCTGAACCCCGACGTCTCTGAGGGACTCATTTACCTGCGCAAACTCAACATGCAGCTCGCCTCGAAGATGCGGTTCGTGTCTGCCCAGTTGATCGCACTGCTCACGGACGACCTCTGGCTTCGCAGCGCCTCCCACGCCAACGCGATGGCACGTCGGCTCAGGGATGCCTTGGAAGCCGAAATCGCGGCCGGCTCGATTACGGGTATCGCGTTCACCCAGCCGACACAGGGTAACGCGGTGTTCGCAACCCTTCCAGCGGGGGTCGCCGATCGCCTGCGCGAAAGCTTCCGCTTCTACGACTGGAATCCGGCAACCGGTGAAGTGCGCTGGATGACCGCGTTCGACACCACGGTGGAGGATATCGACGCGTTTCTCGTGGCGATCAGAGCGGAGCTGTCAGCATGAGCAATATGTTCGTGGAAAACACCCCGGAGGGCCGGCCGCCGCGGGGCTGGGACTTCTTCTTAACGATCTTCCTTCTGTTTATTCTCTTGATCCTCACCGGTGTCTTCGTGATTGTCGGCTTTGGCCTCGGGGTCGGCACTCTTGCCTGCGGCGACTCCGCGCAGGCGTGCAATTTCGGCGTCATCAGCCTCGGCACCCTGACGGTAATGATGGGAACGCCCCTTGTTGCCCTCGCGGGCATCGTCGTGTCTGTTGTATGGATCGCTCGTCGCAAACGTTCATGGCTGATCGCGCTCATCGCGTGCCTGGTGTCGGTAGGGCTATTCGCGCTGGGTACTTGGCTTGTCGGCTTGGCGGTTCCCTAGCACCTCGGTCGAGCCTTTACTCGAGTCGCTTCACCGTCAGTGCGTCGCGGTCGACTCCGACGAGCACGGTATCGCCGTCTCGAATGTCGCCACCCAGCAGAGCGCGCGCGAGCTTATCGTCGATCTCGCGTTGCATGAGTCGTCGTAACGGCCGAGCACCGTAGATCGGATCGTAGCCGCGCTCCGCGAGCCAGGTACGGGCATCCGGAGTCACCGCCAGCTCGAGTCGGCGGTCGGCCAAACGCCTCGCCAATCGGTCGATGTAGAGCTCCACGATCTGCCCCAGATCCTCGGTCGTGAGCGGGGAGAATACGACGATGTCGTCGAGTCGGTTCACGAACTCGGGCTTGAACGCTTGGCGCACGAGGTCGTTCACGGCCTCTTTGCGCGCCTCCCACGGCAGGCTCTGGTCGGTGATGAATTGGCTGCCGAGATTCGAGGTGAGGATGAGGATCACGTTGCGGAAGTCCACGGTGCGACCCTGCCCGTCGGTGAGGCGGCCGTCATCCAAAACCTGCAGCAGTAGGTCGAACACCTCGGGGTGGGCCTTCTCGACCTCGTCGAGCAGAATGACGGAATACGGGCGCCGGCGAACGGCTTCGGTGAGCTGGCCGCCCTGCTCGTACCCGACGTAGCCGGGAGGGGCGCCGACGAGTCGCGAGACCGAGAACTTCTCTCCGTACTCGCTCATGTCGATGCGCACGAGCGCCTTCTCATCATCGAACAGGTACTGCGCGAGTGCCTTGGCCAGCTCGGTCTTGCCCACGCCGGTCGGGCCGAGGAATAGGAACGAACCGGTCGGCCGGTCGGGGTCGGAGATTCCGGCCCGTGTGCGCCGCACAGCCTCACTAACGGCGGCGACGGCATCCTTCTGCCCGATCAGGCGTTTGCCCAGCTCGGACTCGAGGTGCAAAAGCTTCTCTGTTTCGCCCTGCGTCAACCGGTCGATCGGGATTCCAGTCCAGGCCGCGACAACGCTCGCAATGTCATCCTCGGTGACCTGGTCGTTCACCATTCGTGGGCCCACGGGCTGTGCGGACTCGGCTGTGGCCAGCGCCGCCTCGATTCCCGGAATGGTCTCGTAGTTCAGCTTGGATGCCTTCTGGTACTCGCCCTCGCGCATCGCACGATCGAGTTGAATCCGTGCTTCGTTGAGCTGGGTCTTCAGGTCGCCGACCCCGGTGAGCGATGCCTTCTCGGCCTTCCAACGTGTCTCCAGCGCATCGAGTTCCTTCTGGCGGTCGCTGAGATCCTCGCGCAACTTCTCCAGCCGAGCCTTCGATGCGTCGTCTTTCTCCTTCTTGAGCGCAAGTTCCTCAATTTTCAAACGGTCGACAGCCCGCTTCAGCTGGTCGATCTCGGTCGGAGAGGAATCAATCTCCATCTTCAAGCGGGATGCGGCCTCATCGATCAGATCGATCGCCTTGTCGGGGAGCTTGCGTCCCGTGATGTACCGATTGCTGAGGCTCGCCGCCGCAACGAGCGCCGCGTCGGCGATTGCCACCTTGTGGTGCGCCTCGTAACGCTCCTTGAGTCCGCGAAGGATCGCAACCGTGTCTTCGACGCTCGGCTCACCCACGAAGACCTGCTGGAACCGTCGCTCGAGGGCGGCATCCTTCTCGATGTATTGGCGATACTCGTCGAGCGTTGTCGCGCCGATCAACCGGAGTTCGCCCCGTGCCAGCATGGGCTTGAGCATGTTGGATGCCGCAACTGACCCCTCGCCGCCGCCCGCTCCCATGAGCGTGTGCAGTTCGTCGATGAAGGTGATCACCTGCCCGTCGGACTCGTTGATCTCCTTGAGCACGGCCTTGAGACGCTCCTCGAACTCGCCTCGATACTTGGCTCCAGCGACGAGGGCGGCAAGGTCGAGGGCCACGAGTTGTTTACCTTTGAGCGAGTCGGCCACATCCCCGGCGACAATGCGCTGAGCGAGACCCTCCACTACGGCTGTCTTGCCGACGCCGGGTTCGCCGATCAGCACGGGATTGTTCTTCGTTCGGCGAGTGAGCACTTGGCTGACCCGACGTATCTCGGCGTCGCGACCGATCACCGGATCCAGCTTTCCGCTCCTCGCGATGTCTGTGAGGTTGACGCCATACTTCTGCAGCGCCGATTGCTGCTCTTCGTCGGAGGCGGGGGCGCCCTGCATGTTTGCCATTAGCTCTTCCTTGATCGCGTAACAGTGAACTTCGGTGTGCGGGCCAGTTCGTCCGTCGGTCCCACAACCCTGGTCAGCTCGGGTCGATAGCCGAGGTGAGAGTTGAACACGGTGATCAGCTCGCCCCCGGGCCTCAGCACCCTGGCCGCGGCGACGAACAGGTGCGAGGCCGCCCCGGTGTGTACCGCGGCGCCGAGATGGAAGGGTGGGTTCAGTAGCACCAGGTCAAGGCTCGCGTCCGATTGCGCGCTGAGCGCGTCATCCCGGGTCACCGTGATGTTAGTCAATGCGTTGGCCCGAGCGGTCGCCGCGGCAGATGCCACAGCTCCAGCCGACACGTCGGAGGCGAGTATCGACAGCTGAGGTCGGGCCTTGGCAAGCACAGCAGCAACAACACCAGACCCGCAGCCCAAGTCGGCGGCGGATGTCGAGTCGGGGGCAACCGCGGGCAGCACGGCGAGCAGAGCGCGGGTTCCGATATCGATTCGGGTGCCGGCGAAGGTCGAAGGGCTGGCGCAGACCCATATGCCGAAGTCGGCATGGAACTGGCGCGCGAGTTCTGGCAGCTCGGACGTGTGCGGCCCGGATGCGATCAGCACCCGTGACTTCTGTCGGGCGAGACTGACGTCGACCCTGCCGAAGTGACCCAGCAATACGTCGTTCATTGCGAGCGTCATGTGTTTGATGCGGCCACCGGCATACACCCGTACGTTGGGGTCGGCGTGCGCCGCAATCCACGCCGCGAACTCCTCGAGTTCGTCGAGCGAGCGCGGCAACCGTAACAACACGGTGCGGGCACCGCGGAGCAATTCGGCACCGAGCGGGAGGCTGCGATAGTCAGCCGATAGCCACGCGTTGGCGACGAGTGCGCGCTCGGCCACCAGCGAGTCCTGGAAGACCCGCACGTCGCGTGCTCCGTGCATACCGAGTGCGCCGAG
>JBBQZJ010000170.1:0-5395 GCA_038207805.1 Actinomycetales bacterium
GTCGGCAAGGCGCTCAAGGTCGGCTTGAAGCCGATCGTCGTCATCAACAAGATCGACCGGCCGGACGCCCGCCATGTTACTGACGAACCAGTCGGTAACCGTCGAGGGCTCACCGAGAGTTATTGACCAGAGTCTCTGGCCACGCAATGCGGCCATGAAGAATGAGCCGCCGGTGAAGGCGAGTCCGCTCGGGCTTGCCTCGCTGGTGGGCCATTCGGCCACCGGATCGATGAACGCGGGGTCGCCCGCGACACCCTCGGCCACCGGCCAGCCGTAGTTGCCGCCCGGGACGATGCGATTGAACTCGTCCCAGGTGTCTTGCCCTAGCTCGGATGCCCAGAGCTGACCGGCGGCATCCCACGCCAGTCCCTGAGGGTTGCGGTGCCCAAAGGAGTAAATGAGCGATCCCGGGAACGGGTTGTCTCTGGGGATGCTGCCGTCGAGTTCCACGCGCAGGATCTTGCCGTTGTAGGTCGTCAGATCTTGGGCCGTCCAGGGGTCGCCAGCGTCGCCGACCGTCACGTACAGCAGGCCGTCGGGCCCGATCTTGATTCTGCCGCCGTTGTGGTTGCGGGCTTTGGCCAGACCGGTCAGGATGTCGACGCTAGCCCCGAGGGAGTAGCTGCCGGGCTCGCCTTCGAGGTCGTAGCGCAGGATCCGGTTGTCTGTAACTCCGGTCATGTAGGCGAATAGCCAGTTACCCGATCGCGCGTACGCGAGGCCCAGCAGACCACCCTCACCGAGCGCACCATTCTCGCTGCCGACCACGACGTCGGGAACCGTTCCCACAACGCGAAGCTCCCCGGCCGCGGTGAGTTCCATGATGCGTCCGGAGTCCCGTTCACTGATCAGGGTCGAGCCACTACGCAAGCGCACAATCGACCACGGGGCAGCGAGCCCCTCGGCGAGAACAGTGACCGCACCGGGCTGCAATGCGACCGGATCGGCCGGGGCAGTCGGAGTCGGAGTCGCCGTCGGACTCGGCGTAGGGGTTGGGGCTACGACCGCCGGCTCGCCGCTGGCACACCCGGCCAGAAGAAGCAGAGCAAGAGCCGCGGGGAGGAAACGCATACCCACAATCACATCACGTTCTCACCCGAGTTGCGGTGGTGGAGCCGCCCAGTCAGGGCGAGCACTCAGCTAAGGCCGAACCTGAAAAATGCCCTTCGACGGTGGAGGACTCGCAACGGCGGTTGCGTCGGTGACGACGCGTGCACCCGCGATGAACTCGCGCAGTTCGTTGCCCGCGACGACTCTCGACGGATGCGGACCCGCGGCCAGCAATCGCGGCATCCAGTCGAAGGGCAACGGCGAGGCGGAGCCCACGAGCACGATGTTGCCGAACCGTCGCCCTTTGAGAATCTGCACCTCCGCGAGCGCAGCGACGTTGCCGATTGCGTCAGCGAGCGTCGCCGCCTGCCCCCGTGCGAAGGCGAGCCCGGGACCATCGGCGATGTTCGCCAGCAGGATGCCCGTGGGCGCCAGCAGGCGCACCGCGGTTCGGTAGAACTCGATGCTGGTCACGTGGGCCGGGGTGCGCGCACCACTGAACACGTCGACAATGAGCAAGTCCACCGAACCGTGCAGTCCCTGGGGCAGTTTCTCGACAACGGCTCGCGCGTCACCGTGCCGCACTCGGATCGACGCCCTGGTCGACCACGGCAGTTCGGCGCGCACCAGGTCGACCAGGTCGGACTCGAGCTCAACGACTTGCTGCCGAGAGCCCGGGCGGGTCGCCTCGACATAGCGGGGCAGAGTCAGCGCCCCAGCACCGAGATGAACGGCGGTGATTGGCTCACCGGGCATCCCGATGCGATCAATGACGTGACCCATCCTCTGCACGTACTCAAAAAACAGCTGGGTCGGATCGTCGAGATTGACGTGCGACTGTGGCGTGCCATCCACGATGAGCGTGTAGGCACCGGGAACCCACCGATCCGGCGCCACTTCCGCGCGGAAGCCACTGAGCTTCAGCGTGCGTGCGGGATTCTCGGTCACGATTCGACCTTGCCACAGTTCGCTATCACCGGGAGTACGGTGTGGGGATGACCGAACACCCTGCGCCCAAACGAGTACTCCCAGCCGGCTTGCGTGAGCAACTCGCCGCGCAGTCCTATGTGGGTCCCGCGACCTTTGGCATGCGACCGCTGCTCACGGAGCCCGAACAGCTCGACGACTGGCGCCCCGACGTCGCGATCGTAGGAGCGCCCTGGGACGACAACACGACGAACCGCCCCGGCGCCCGCTTCGGGCCGCGAGCCATCCGAGCCAACGCCTACGATCCGGGCACCTACCACCTCGATCTCGGAATCGAAATGTTCGACCACCTTGAGGTCGTCGACTACGGCGACGCGGTAACCAGCCACGGAATGTGGGAGCTCTCGAAGAAGGCCGTGTATGACCGGGTGAGCGAGGTCGCTAGCCGCGGCATCATCCCATTCGTCATCGGTGGAGATCATTCGATCACCTGGCCGGCCGCGACGGCGGTTGCCGAGCACCACGGATTCGGCAATGTGGTCATGATTCACTTTGATGCTCACGCCGATACCGCGAACATCATCGAGGGCAACCTCGCCAGCCACGGCACACCGATGCGGCGGCTGATCGAGTCGGGGGCTATCCCCGGCAAGAACTTCATCCAAGTTGGGCTGCGCGGCTATTGGCCCGGCGAGGAAGACCAGCAGTGGATGCGTGACAACGGTCTGACCCACTTCATGATGCAGGAGATCTGGGAGCGCGGTGTTCGTCCGGTCATGGCCGACGTGATTGCCGCCGCGAAAGCGAAAGCATCCAAGGTCTACATCTCGATCGACATCGACGTTCTCGACCCGGGATTCGCGCCAGCGACCGGCACTCCAGCACCGGGGGGGTTCGCCCCGATCGACCTGCTGCGATTCGTGCGCCAGATCGTGCTCGACACCGACGTTGTCGCTTTTGACCTCACCGAAGTGAGCCCGCCGTACGACCACGCCGACATCACGGTAAACAACGCGCACGGTCTCATCTGGGAGGCGCTCGCCGCTCTCGCATACAAGAATCGAGCCGCGGGAGGGCACTAAACCGGGTCGGAACGGTGCGCTGGAGCGTGCTTATACTCGAATCCGTGAAATTGGTCAAGGAAATAGTTGCGGCGCGTACCCACAGCGGCCTATGCTTGTTCTTTGCGCTCCCAATCACCCATGCCGTCATATTGTGGACAGCTGGCGCGCCCCGCGTATAGCGGCGGGGCAGATCTTCCGTGGGTCTTGGTGAGCATTTCATTACCGACCGCCGGTTTTCCGGCATGAGGACCTTCACGGTCCACGGAGGTTATTTCCCTTGGCTGCTGCGCGCACTGCGTCCACCACTGGTTCGTCCAAAAAGAATGGGTCTCTGAAGAACGGTCGCACGGCTTCGCGACTGTCTTTCGCAAAGATCACCGACACGCTGACTGTTCCCGATCTGCTCGCACTGCAGACCGAGAGCTTTGACTGGCTGGTCGGCAACGATATCTGGAAGAAGCGCGTAGAGGAGGGTGTCGCCGCTGGGCGCACTGACCTTCCCTCGCGCAGCGGTCTCGACGAGATCTTCGAAGAGATCTCCCCGATCGAGGACCTCGGTGAGACGATGCAACTGTCGTTCACCGATCCCGAGCTCGAAGAGCCGAAGTACACGATCGACGAGTGCAAGGAACGCGGCAAGACCTTCGCCGCTCCGCTCTACGTCAACGCCGAGTTCATGAACCACCTCACCGGTGAGATCAAGACTCAGACCGTGTTCATGGGCGACTTTCCGCTGATGACCGAAAAGGGCACATTCATCATCAACGGCACCGAGCGTGTCGTAGTGTCTCAGCTCGTGCGTTCGCCCGGGGTCTACTTCGACCGCACGCCCGAGAAGCTCAGCGACAAGGACATCTTCTCCGCTCGCATCATCCCGAGCCGCGGTGCCTGGCTCGAGTTCGAGATCGACAAGCGCGATCAGGTCGGCGTGCGCATCGACCGTAAGCGCAAGCAGTCGGTCACGGTCTTCCTCAAGGCCCTGGGCCTCACCAGCGAGCAGATTCTCGAGGAGTTCAAGGGCTTCCCGTCGATCGAGCTCACCCTGGAGAAGGACTCGATTGTCACCAAGGAAGAGGCGCTCAAAGACATCTACCGCAAGCTGCGCCCCGGAGAGCAAGTTGCCGCCGAGGCCGCTCGCGCCCTCCTCGACAACTTCTACTTCAACTCCAAGCGCTACGACCTCGCGAAGGTTGGTCGCTACAAGATCAACCGCAAGCTCGGTCTCGACGCCGATATCAAGCAGTCGGTGCTGTCCGTCGAAGACATCATCGCGACGATCAAGTACCTCGTCGCTCTGCATGACCCGTCGTCGAGTTACGTGACCGCGCACGACAACAGCCTCTCGACCATCAAGGGCATCCGCGATGGCAAGAAGGTTGACGTGCGTCTCGACGTTGACGACATTGACCACTTCGGCAACCGTCGCATCCGCGCGGTCGGTGAACTCATCCAGAACCAGGTTCGCACCGGTCTGTCGCGCATGGAGCGAGTCGTTCGCGAGCGTATGACCACTCAGGACATCGAGGCCATCACTCCGCAGACCCTCATCAACGTGCGTCCCGTGGTTGCCGCGATCAAGGAGTTCTTCGGAACCAGCCAGCTCTCGCAGTTCATGGACCAGAACAACCCGCTCGCGGGCCTCACCCACAAGCGTCGCCTCTCCGCGCTCGGCCCGGGTGGCCTCTCGCGTGAGCGTGCCGGCGTCGAGGTGCGAGACGTTCACCCGTCGCACTACGGTCGCATGTGTCCGATCGAGACCCCGGAAGGCCCGAACATCGGTCTGATTGGCTCGCTCGCGTCGTTCGCTCGCATCAACGCATTCGGATTCATCGAGACCCCGTACCGTCGCGTCGTCAATGGCAAGGTCACCGACAAGATCGACTACCTCACCGCCAGTGAGGAAGATGACTTCGTGGTCGCTCAAGCAAATGCGCCGCTGACCAAGGATGCTCACTTCGCCGAGCCACGAGTACTCGCCCGCAAGAAGGGTGGCGAGGTCGACCTCATCCCCACCGAGCAAATCGGCTACATGGATGTCTCGCCGCGCCAGATGGTGTCGGTCGCAACGTCGCTCATCCCGTTCCTCGAGCACGACGACGCGAACCGCGCACTCATGGGTGCCAACATGCAGCGCCAGGCAGTGCCGCTGCTGCGCAGCGAGAGACCGCTGGTCGGAACCGGTATGGAGAGCTTCGCGGCAATCGACGCCGGCGACGTAATCACTGCGGACAAGGCCGGTGTTGTCAGCGAGGTCTCGGCAGACGTCGTGAGCATTCTGCTCGACGAAGGCGGAACGCAGGACTACTACCTGCGCAAGTTCGACCGCTCCAACCAGGGCACGAGCTACAACAACC
>JBBQZJ010000171.1:0-5360 GCA_038207805.1 Actinomycetales bacterium
AAACCAGCGTTATCGCCAATGAGATGTATCAGCAGAGTTTCCGGGCGCTCAACTACGGCACGGGGTCCGCGCTCGCTATGATCCTGTTCCTCGGCGTGCTGCCGCTGATCATTTACAACGTGCGACAGGTTCGCAACGAGAGAATGGTGCACTAATGACCGCAATCGAAGAAGTTGCAGGGCTGCCCGTTCTCAAGACGAAAGCCAAGAGCACGGCAGTCAGGTTGTCGAGTCCGCGGAAGAATATCTTCTCGTCGCCCATTGCCTCGTTCGTCGCGATTCTGATCGCACTTCTGTGGACCATCCCAACGTTTGGGCTGTTCATCTCGAGTATCCGCACGCCGGAGGACATCAACAACACCGGCTGGTGGACGTTCTTTACGAACCCCAGCTTCACTCTGGAGAACTACAACACGGTTCTGTTCGAGGGAAGTTCGGTCACTCCTCCGTTGAGTTTGTACTTCCTCAACTCGTTCGCCATCACGATTCCCGCGACGATCTTCCCGGTGGTGATCGCGACCTTTGCTGCCTATGCCCTCGCGTGGTTTGACTTCAAGGGGCGGGATTTCCTGTTCTACACGATCTTCGCGATGCAGGTCATCCCGCTTCAACTCGCATTGATTCCGTTGTTGCAGTTGTTCGCGAATGGCGTGCAGATCGGTGGAGTGACGCTCATCCCGAGCTTGGGCATAACGGGCACCTACATTCCCATCTGGTTGGCGCACACGATGTTCGCGATGCCGATCGCCATCTTCCTGTTGCACAACTTCCTCAGTCAGATCCCGAGAGAACTGATTGAGGCGGCCCGAGTGGATGGCGCTGACGCGTTCCGTACCTTCCGCATGGTCGTGCTTCCGCTGGCGATACCGGCAATCGCGTCGTTTGCGATCTTCCAGTTTCTGTGGGTCTGGAACGACCTGCTCGTCGGGTTGACGTTCGGGGGTGGCAAGCGAGCGATCGCACCGCTGATGGTGCGACTCGCGGAGCTCACCGGAACTCGAGGTGGCGACTGGGAGCTGTTGACGGCTGGAGCATTCGTGTCGATCATCGTTCCCGTCGCGGTGTTCTTTGCCCTGCAGCGGTACTTCGTGAGAGGGCTGCTCGCCGGTTCCGTGAAGGGGTAACTCCTTTTCGCGCTTCGCGCCACTCAACCCGCCTTAGGGTTGAACAATGAGTGGAATGCGCGGCGGCGGACGCGGAGGGCGCGTGAGCGGCGGCGATGTCGAAGCGCAGAAGGCCGCCAACGCGACGGCACCCCGCATCCCGAACCTGCTGGGACGCATCGGGCAGCTGTTCGCTCCGCACCGATTCGCCATCACGGTCACGATCATCCTCGTCGTCGTGAGCGCGGGAATCAGCGTGTTCCCTCCGCTGCTCACAAAGCAGGCGTTTGACGTCGGGCTGTTTCCCCCGGCCGGAACCCCGAACCTGCCGGTGCTGCTCCAGCTCGTGTTGGTGATGGTGACGCTCTGGGTGTCGTCGGCCGCGATCGGCGTGTGGCAGACCTACCTGACCGCGACGGTCGGCAACCGCGTGATGGGGGCTCTGCGGGTTCGCCTGTTCGGCCACCTTCAAGCGATGGAGCTCGCGTTCTTCACGCGGACAAAGACCGGTGTCATCCAGTCGCGCCTACAGAACGACGTCGGCGGTGTGGCTGGCGTGCTCAGCAACACCATTTCGAGCGTGATCGGTAACACCGTCACCGTGATCGCCGCCTTCATCAGCATGCTGGTTCTCAGCTGGCAGCTCACGGTTGTTGCGGTCATCCTGTTGCCCGTTCTTGTCGTCGCCCAACGCCGGGTCGGCCAAGTGCGGGCGCGTATCGCGACAAAGACCCAGGAGTCGCTCAGCGAGATGACCGCGATAACGCAGGAGGCGTTGAGTGTGTCGGGCATCCTGTTGGCGAAAAGCTTCAACCAACAGCAGGCCGAGGTCGGTCGCTACACCAAGGAGAACCAGAATCAGATCCGGCTGCAGGTCAGCCAGCAGATGAGCGGACAGTGGTTCTTCGCGATGGTCAGTATCTTCTTGTCGATAATTCCGGCTGTCGTGTATCTGGTAGCGGCCTGGCTCATCGTCGGCGGCACGGATGTCACGGCCGGCACGATCGTCGCCTTCACGACCGTGCAGGCGCGTCTGATGTTCCCCCTGATGGGGCTGCTTCGAGTTGCCCTCGACCTGCAGACCTCGTCCGCGCTGTTTGCCCGCATCTTCGAGTACCTCGACCTCGTGCCGAGCATCGTGGATCGGCCAGACTCGCGCCCCGTGAGACCGGTCAAGTTGGGCGAGGTTGAGTTCGAGAACGTTGTCTTTCGGTATCCGGATGCTCCGGTCGAGTCACCGGGAACGCTCAAGGGGGTCTCGTTTACGATTCGCCCCGGTCAGTTCGCGGCATTTGTCGGTCCGTCGGGTGCTGGCAAGACGACGGTGTCGTATCTAATCCCACGGCTGCACGACGTAACCGAAGGCCGAGTCCTGTTTGCCGGTGACGACGTTCGTGAACTCAACGCCGACTCCCTCGTGCGCAATATCGGCATTGTCAGCCAGGAGACCTACCTGTTCCACGCCACCATCGCCGAAAACCTCCGGTACGCGAAACCGGATGCGACCGAGGCGCAGATGTCGGCGGCCGCTCGCGCCGCAAACATCCACGACACGATTGCGTCATTCCCCGATGGCTACGACACCGTCGTCGGCGAGCGAGGCTACCGACTTTCGGGCGGAGAGAAGCAACGAATCGCGATTGCTCGTGTGCTCCTCAAGGATCCGGCAGTTCTCATTCTCGACGAGGCCACCAGCGCCCTCGACTCGATTTCCGAGGCGGTCGTGCAGGAGGCCCTAGACGCCGCGTCCCGCGGTCGCACCACGATCGCGGTCGCCCACCGACTCTCCACGATCGTTGCAGCAGACGTCATCTTCGTCGTTGTCGCTGGCCAAATCGTCGAGCAGGGCACCCACGCGGAATTGATCGCGAACGGCGGCATGTATTCATCGCTCTACGCGCAGCAGGTGCAGACGAGCTAGTGCACCTGTCGCGGTCGCGGCCGTGTGACTAAAGTGAACCGAGCACACTTGTGAGCCTCAGGAGTCCGATGTCCAACACGCCGCTGACCCCGCCCCCGGCGGAGGGAAGCATTGTGCTGCCCAGCACGACGATGAGGGCCGGATTGAGCATCCGGTCAATTCTGCTCATCATGCTGTTGTTGGTTAGCGTCGCCTCAAGTGTGGTCGTCGGACTCATTGGCTATGTCAACGGACGGGAATCGCTGCGGGATGCCGCGGTCAACAGCCTGGTCGAGGTTCGCGACTCCCGCGCGCGCGAGGTCACCGGGCTGTTCGATTCGATCACCAACACCATGCTGCTGAACGCACGGGGCCAGAGTGTCGCCAGCGCACTCCAGGCCTTCACTGACGGATACCGCGAACTGGGCGACGCCGAACTGACTGACGACCAGCGTGGCGAGCTTCGGGACTACTTCCTGAATGAGTTCGGCGCGAAACTCGCACAGGTCAATGATGAGTCGGTCGATGCGTCGACGTTCATTCCCACCGGCGCGGCGCAGAGCTATCTGACCCTCACCTACACCGTGCCCTACGCCACCTTTGACGAGCGCTTGGCGATCGACGATGCCGGCGACGGGAGTTCGTGGTCGGCGGCGCACACTGAGTTCCACGACTACTTTCGGCGGATGACCGAGCTCTTCCGCTACGAAGATGTCCTGCTGATCGACGCTGACGGAAACATCGTCTACTCGGCATACAAAGGTGTTGATCTCGGCAGCAACCTTGACTCGGGGCCGCTTCAGCGCACGAACCTCGCCCACGCTTACACCGACGCGATGAGTGGCAACATCCCAGACACCGTCGTACTTACCGACTTCGCGCCGTATCCTCCATCGCTCGGCGTTCCCGCGGCGTGGGCCGTGGCCCCGGTGGCCGTCGACGGGTCCATCATCGGAGCGCTCGCCATCGAGATGCCCGTCGCCGCCATCAATGACGTCATGACCGGCGAAGGCAACTGGCAAGATAGCGGCCTCGGCGCTACCGGCGAGACCTACATCGTGGGCGCCGATGACAAGCTCATGCGGTCGCAGTCCCGCGACGTTATCGAACACCCTGAGCAGTATCAGGAGCAGGCGGTAGCGGCCGGCACCACACCCACTGTGGCACAGCAGGTAATCGATGGCGCGAGCACGCTCCTGTTGCAGCCGGTGCGCACCGATGCTGTGGCATCCGCTGCCGCAGGCAGGACCGGAACGACACTGGCGGCTGGCTATCTCGGCGGCGAGACAATAGCGGCCTTTGCGCCGTTGGACATCAAGGGCCTTGATTGGGTCATTGTCGCCGAAATTGACAGCGCCGAGGCGTTCTCGCCGGTCGACGAGTTCACGCGCAATCTCGTTCTCTCTTCGGCCGTGATGGTACTCGTCGTGTCGCTGCTCTCGCTGGTGATTGCGGGCGTGATCGTGCGACCGCTGCGTCGGCTGCGGGATGCTGCACGCAGGATAGCTGCGGGCGAAATGGGCGTTCAGGTCGACGCCGGTTCCAGTGACGAGTTGGCCGACGTCGGCGCGGCGTTCAACGACATGAGCCGCAGCCTTCAGATCAAGGAGAGCCTCTTGCAGGCGCAGCAGGAGGAGAACCAGCGACTGATGCTCTCGCTGATGCCGGAGCCCATAGTGCGCATGTACCGCCAAGGCGCTCGAACCATCGCGCAAGATCACCAAGAAGTGACCGTCATGTTCGGCGACATTGTCGGCTTCGAGGCGTTCAGCAGACCCATGAAGTCCGAGCAAGCGCTCGAGCTCCTCAACGAGATCCTGCGCAGCTTCGACGAAGCAGCGGAGCGATTCGGGATCGAGCGAGTGCGAACGACACGCGCGGGTTATCTTGCCAGCTGTGGCCTGTCGATTCCGCGGGTCGACAATGCGAGGCGCACCGTTGACTTCGCGATCGAATTGCAGCGCATCCTCGAACGTTTCGGCGGCAAGCACGGCGCCGAGTTGAACCTTCGGGCTGGCATCGACACCGGTACGGTGACGAACGGGCTCGTCGGCGAGACGCACATTGCCTACGACCTGTGGGGCGACGCGGTGACGCTCGCCTTCCAGATCCAGGGCAACAACAACAGTTCCGGCATCTTCCTCACTCAGGCCGTAGTCGATCGCATGCCGGATACCGTTCACATTCGCGACTGGGGCTACGTCACGACCGGTTCGGGTCAACAGCGGGTCTGGCGTATCGATCCGGATGACACCCATGCCTGAACGCAGCTACCGTGACTGAGGTGTGCGGCCGTCATCGTGGGCGCGGCCAACCTCGCCGTCGCGGCCGTGATCTCGCTCATTGCCAACAATCCCC